>JANMMH010000831.1:0-5858 GCA_031373055.1 Rubrivivax sp.
CCAGCGCGCATCACCGCTGACGGCAATGCTGCGCAAGGCTTGCGCTTGGCGCAGCAGCGAACTTCCGCAGGCGACACCCACACGCTGGGTGCCGAAGTCAAAAGCCAGAAAACACGCGTTGGCGGCCGGCGCGGATGAGCCGCTCACGCGTGCCCAACCTCTTGCGAGAGCATGCGCGGGTCGACACCCAGCAGCGAGAGCGCGCGCTCAAAGCGGCGCTCAACGGGCGTGTCAAAGATGACGCTCGGGTCAGCGTCCACCGTGAGCCAGCCGTTGCGGCCGATCTCATCTTCCAGCTGCCCGGCCTCCCAGCCGCTGTAGCCCAGCGTGATGAGCACACGTTTGGGGCCGGCGCCGGTGCACATGGCTTCGAGCACGTCTTTGCTGGTGGTCATCTCCAGCCCGCCAGGCACCGACATGGTGGAGTTGTAGGCCGCGCCGTCCTGGCCCATGCGCTCGTGCAACACAAAGCCGCGTTCGGTCTGCACCGGGCCGCCAAAGAACACCGGCTGCTCGGCAAAGTCTTCGCGGTCGAGCTTGAGTTCGACCTTTTCGAACAGGTTGCGCAGCTTGATGTCGATGGGTTTGTTGATGACCAACCCGAGCGCACCGCGCTCGTTGTGCTCACAGAGATAGACCACCGTGCCCTCGAAATTGCCGTCGGCCATGCCGGGCATGGCAATGAGGAACTGGTTGGTGAGATCGATGCGGGGTCCGGTGGCCATGCAGCGTATTTTAGGCGTGGCGGCCCGCGCCCGGTGCGGCACGCGGCACACTGCGGTCATGGACAAACCCGCAGCCACACATCCCGGCCCCAGCCTGGCCCGCGCCCTGGTCTGGCTGCGCCGCGACTTGCGTGCGCATGACCACGCCGCGCTGTCGCACGCGCTACGAGCGGCGCGCCAGGTCTGGTGCGTGTTTGTGTTCGATCGCGACATCCTCGACCCCCTGCCACGCGCCGACCGCCGCGTCGAGTTCATCCGCGAGAGCCTGGTCGATCTGGACGCGCAACTCGCTGCGCTCCACGCGGGCAGCGGCCTCATCGTGCGCCATGGCCAGGCGGTGGCCGAAGTGGCCAAGCTGGCTGCCCAGCTGCAAGTGCAGGCCGTCTACGCCAGCCACGACGACGAGCCCGCCGCCCTGGCGCGCGACGCACAAGCGCGCGGGCGCCTGGCCGACATCGGCGTGGCGCTGCACCTGGGCAAGGACCACGTGATCTTCGAGCGTGACGAGGTGTTGACGCAAGGCGGCACGCCCTTCAGCGTCTTCACGCCGTACAAGAACGCGTGGCTGAAGAAGCTCGACGCCCATCAACTGCGCGAACATCCGGTGGCCACACATGCCGCCGCGCTGGCCCCTGTGCCCAGCGACTTACGTGGCGTGCCCAGCCTAGCCGAGCTGGGATTCGAGACGACCAACCTGGCCAGCCTGAAGTGGCCCGTGGGCGCCACCGGAGGTGCCACGCTGCTGCAAGATTTCTTGGGCCGCATCGAGCGCTACCACGAGGCGCGCGACTTTCCCGCGCTGAAAGGCCCGAGCTACCTGAGCACGCACCTGCGCTTTGGCACCGTGTCGATTCGTGAGCTGGCGCGCCATGCCCAACAGCGCATGACGCACGGTTCACGGGGCGCCGAGGTTTGGCTTTCCGAGCTGATCTGGCGCGACTTCTATCACCAGATCCTGCATCACCACCCGCACGTGGTGGGGCATGCCTTCAAGCCGGCGTACGAGCGCATCAAATGGGAGCATGGCAAGCATGCGCAAGCACTCTTCGCCGCCTGGTGCGAAGGCCGCACCGGCTACCCGTTGGTCGACGCCGCCATGCACCAGATCAACCAGAGCGGCTACATGCACAACCGCCTGCGCATGGTGGCGGCGTGCTTCCTGGTGAAGGATCTGGGCATCGACTGGCGCTGGGGCGAGCGCTATTTCGCCGAAAAGCTCACCGACTTCGACCTCGCCGCCAACAACGGCGGCTGGCAGTGGGCGGCCTCGACCGGCTGCGACGCGCAGCCCTACTTTCGCATCTTCAACCCGGGGACGCAGAGCGAAAAGTTCGACGCCCAGGGGCACTTCATTCGCCGCTACCTTCCAGCGTTAGCGGCGCTGCCTGACAAGCTGATCCACGCACCTTGGCAAGCGCCACCGCTGGCCCTGGCGGCGGCGGGCGTGGTGCTTGGGCGCGACTACCCGGCGCCCATCGTCAACCACGACGAAGCACGTGCCAGGACGCTGGCGCGCTATGCCGTGGTCAAGCGCGAAGCCTGAATACACAACCCGCACGAGGGCAAGCTGGGCAAGGCGCACGCGAGACACGCGCCAGCCGCAATGAATGCGCTTTCAGCTCTGCGCTCTGGCTCTACACTTCCACGTCGACACCTTGCCGCCCCGATGAATCCGCCTAGCCCACGCCGCAAAAGATCGCCATCCGCCGCGGCAAGCGCGCTCGGCAAGGACGTCGTCACACTGGACATGGTGGCGCAGCGGGCGGGCGTGTCGCCCAGCACGGTGTCACGCATCCTCAACGGCACCGCCAGCGTGAGCGGTGCCAAGAAGCTAGCGGTCGATGCGGCGATCCAGCAGCTGAACTTCCGGCCCAACCCCGTCGCGCGCGGATTGGCTGGCGGGCGCACCTGGAGCATCGGCGTGGTTACGCAGACCATCAGCAGCCCGTTTTATGGCGAAGCGCTGCGTGGCATTGAAGACGTCCTCGAGCCCGCCGGTTACCTGCCGATCTTCGTTAGCGGCCATTGGCACGAAGCCGAAGAGCGCAAAGCCATCGAGGCCTTGTTGTCGCGCCGCGTGGACGGTGTCATCGTGCTCGCTGGGCGGCTGCCCAACCGCGTGCTGCAGCGCTACGCCAAGAGCCTGCCGATGGTGGTGGTCGGGCGCGAACTCACGGGCCCGGGCATGTTCAGCCTGGACTTTGACAATCGCGCCGGCGGCATGCTGGCGACGCAGCATCTGATCGAGTGCGGCCACACGCGCATCGCCTTCATCGCCGGCGACCCCGCGCACCAGGATGCACTGGATCGCGAGGCCGGCTACCGCGCCGCACTTGAACGAGCCGGCATCACCTTTGATCCCGCGCTGGTGATGGCGGGTGACTTCACCGAGGCGAGTGGTTTGATGGCGGTGAACCGCTTGTTAGAGAGTCACTTGCCGTTCACGGCCATCTTTGCCGCCAACGATCAAAGCGCCATCGGTGCTGCGCTGGGCCTTTATCGCAAGGGCGTGCGCGTGCCCGACGATGTCTCGCTGGTGGGTTTTGATGACGTTGCGCCTGCCAAATTTGCCATCCCGCCGCTGACGACCGTACGCCAATCGGTGCATGAAATGGGCAGTCAGGCGGCGGCGGCAATGCTCGAGATGCTGCGTGGCATGACACCCAAGGTTGTACTGACAGCACCACAACTGGTGCCCCGTGAGTCGACCCGGCGCGTGACCCGCTGAAGCGCCCGGCGGGGGCGGGCAGCGCGCGTGAATACGCTTTCGGCGCTCACAGCGCCTTGATGGCCGCCGCGTGCGGGGTCGGCTGCCCCTTGGAGGGTGGCCCCGTTGCTGGCATCAAACAGCGCCTGGGGTAAACCACAAGTTCGAACCTTGGGTGTTTTCGCCAGAATGTTGTGAAAGCGCTTTCACAAGCCCTTTGAAGTTTAGAGATTTGGAAGCTTCACAACCAGCCCGGCCCTGGCGGCCATGCACCAACGGCACATCACCGCACATCCGCGGACGGAGACCCCCCCATGAAGACGCACCTTCCCGTACCCCGCTTAGCCACGCGTCGCGAGCACTTCCGTGCCCGCCCGGTGGCAGCCGCATGTGTGCTGATGATGGCCGCCAGCGGCAGCGCGCACGCCCAGCAAAGCAGTGCCGACGGGCAGACCGTGATCGTCACCGGCATCCGGCGATCGATCGAAAATTCGATCGCCACCAAGCGCAATTCCGACTCAATCGTCGAGGCGATTTCGGCCGAGGACATCGGCAAGTTGCCCGACGCCAGCATCGCCGAGGCGCTGGCACGCCTGCCCGGCCTGACCGGCCAGCGGGGCGCCGACGGTCGCGTCAATGTCATCTCCATTCGTGGTCTATCGCCGGCCTTTGCTGGCGCGCTGTTGAACGGGCGTGAGGTCGTCAGCTCCAACGACGGCCGTGCCGTCGAGTACGACCAGTTCCCTTCGGAGCTGATCGGCTCGGCCACCGTCTACAAGACGCCCAGCGCGACGCTCATCGGGCAGGGTCTTTCGGGTACGGTTGACCTGATGTCGCGCCGCCCGCTCGATACGCGCGGGCGTGAAGTGGCGCTCAACGCACGCCTGGAAGGCAACTCGAATGGCACCCAGGTTCCGGGCGTTGCCAGCCCCGTGGGCAAGCGCTTTAGTGCCTCGTATGTGAACCAGTTTGCCGGCAACACCGTCGGCGTTGCGGTGGGTTTTGCGCACCTGGAGTCGACCACGCAGTTGAAGCTCAGCGAACTCGACCAGTATGGCGACTATTCGGTCTACGACCTGCCCATCAACGGCATACCGCCCTCGCTGGTGCAGGCGCCGTCAGTGACCTGGGGCCCGACCAGCAAGGCCTTGCTGCCGATGTTCTGGACCGGTTCGCAGACGACCAAGAAGAACACCCGCGACGGCCTGATGGTCGTGCTGGAGTACAAGCCCAACAAGGACCTGCGCAGCCAGGTGGACCTGTACTACTCCAAGTTCGACACCCATGAGGTGGGCGGCAAGCTCACCTCCAACATGTTCGCAACCTGGGGCCAGCTCTTTGGCCCTGCCGGCAGTCAGAACACCCTGTCCAACGTCGGCACGACACAGGTCGGCCAGAACACCTACGCCACCAGTGCCACGTCCAGCGCGCTGCCGACGACCACCACCAACTTCGACACCAAGCGCCGCGACACCATCTCCGCAATCGGCTGGAACACACAGCTGAAGCTGGGTGATGCCTGGACCGCCACGTCGGACGTGAGCTTCTCGCGCGACGTGCGCGACGAGAAGTACCAGGAGGTGTACGCCGGGCCCTGGAACAACGCGGCCAACACCTGGGCCTACGGGCCCTTCAAATGGAATGTGCCCATCGACGGCGGCGCGCAGACCTTCACGCCGCAGCAAGCCGGCTTCCTGTCCAACCCCTCGGGCATCAAGTTCGGCGATGTCATCGGCTTTGACTACGTGCCGGGCGACCCGCGCTGGACCGGCGTCATCCGTGACCCGCATGTCGAGGACGAGATCAAGACGCTGCGCCTGTCGGCCAAGCGCTCGCTCAATGGCATGTTCAGCAACTTCACCGGCGGGGTGAACTACACGCAGCGCGACAAGGACGTGTCAAAGAACGAAACGCGCCTGATCATCCCGGTCAACGCCCAGGGCAACAACGTCCGCGACATTCCGACGTCCGCCGTGCTGGCGCCGCTGGACATGTCGTGGATGGGCGTGTCGCAATTCATTCGCCTGGACGTTCCCAGGCTCGTTGACTCCGGCGCGCTGGGCAAGAAGGTGGCCGAACTGGGGCTGAAAACCAACGACTCGAACGTGCACGAAAAGGTCACGACAGCGTTTGCCATGCTCGACATCGACACCAAGCTGGCGGGCGTGCCGATACGCGGCAACGTGGGGCTGCAGGCGGTCCACACCACGCAGAGCGCCGACGGCTGGGAGTACCGCGGCAACAACGACAACGTCGACTTCAGCCTGCTCTACAAACGCAGCGGCGGCACCAGCTACAGCGACGTGCTGCCCAGCTTGAACCTGGTGGCCGAGATCAAGCCCGACCTCATTGCGCGCTTTGGCCTGGGGACGGCGACAGCGCGCCCCAAGATCAACGACATGCGCGCCGGCACCAGCACGCCTACG
>JANMMH010000842.1:0-6946 GCA_031373055.1 Rubrivivax sp.
TCGAGCGTGAAGCGCTGCTGGCGTTTTACGTGCGCTTTGGGTTTCGCAGTTGGCGGAAGGAGCTTGAAGACGCCATCGGCACGGGTGCCAGCGCCATCGTTAGTGCCGCCACGCAGGAGCGCACGGCGGCCGTCACGGCCCCCGACGCGCCGCCGTTGCCACGCGAATACGAAACGATTACCGAGTGGCCACAACTCGACGCCTGGCTGACCAAACTGCAAGCGGCCGAGCTGTGCGCGCTGGACACCGAAACCGATTCGCTCGACCCCATGCGCGCGCGCATCGTCGGCATCTCGTTTGGTGTCGAGCCCGGCCGTGCGGCTTACATACCGCTGGCGCACAGCTATGGCGATGCGCCCTTACAACTGCCGTTAGCTGAGGTGCTGGCCCGGCTGAAGCCCTGGCTGGAAGACGAGACGCGCGCCAAGGTCGGGCAGAACATCAAGTACGACACGCATGTGCTGGCCAACGCCGGCATTTCGGTGCGCGGCTGGCGCCACGACACCATGCTGCAAAGCTACGTCATCGAAGCGCACAAGTCGCACAGCCTGGAGAGCCTGGCGGAGCGCCATCTCGGCCGCAAAGGCCTGAGTTTTGAGGACCTGTGCGGCAAGGGCGTGCACCAGATCTCGTTTGCGCAGGTCGATGTGCAACGCGCCACCGAGTACTCGGGCGAAGACAGCGAGATGACGCAGCACGTGCATCAAAAGCTATGGCCGCAGATCGAGAGCGACGCCAAGCTGCGCTTCATCTATGACGCGATCGAGATGCCCACCAGCCGCGTGCTGGCGCGCATCGAACGCCACGGCGTGCTCATCGACGCCGCGCTGTTGGCCAAACAAAGCCAGCAACTCGCCGAACGCATGATGCAGCTGGAGCAAGAGGCCTACACCATCGCCGGCCAACCCTTCAACCTGGGCAGCCCCAAGCAGATTGGCGAGATCCTCTTCGTCAAACTCGGCCTGCCCGTCAAGCGCCGCACCGCCACCGGCGCGCCGTCAACCGACGAAGAGGTGCTGCAAGAGTTGGCGGCCGACTACCCGCTGCCGGCGCGCATCCTCGACCACCGCAGCCTGGCCAAATTGAAAGGCACCTACACTGACAAGCTGCCGCTGATGGTCAACCCGAGTACCGGTCGCGTACACACTAACTACGCGCAGGCGGTGGCCGTGACGGGGCGCTTGTCGAGCAACGACCCCAACCTACAAAACATCCCCATCCGCACCGCAGAAGGCCGCCGTGTGCGCGAGGCGTTCATCGCGCCGCCAGGCTGTGTGATCGCCAGCGCTGACTATTCGCAGATCGAGCTGCGCATCATGGCCCACATCAGCGAAGACCCAGGGCTGCTGCGCGCCTTCGAGCAAGGCATCGACGTGCACCGCGCCACGGCGAGTGAAGTCTTCGGCGTGCCCGTGGCGGACGTTTCCAGCGAGCAACGGCGCTATGCCAAGGTCATCAACTTCGGTTTGATCTACGGCATGGGCGCGTTTGGACTGGCCAGCAACCTGGGCATCGAACAGAAGGCCGCACGCAATTACATCGAGCGTTATTTCGAGCGCTTTGCCGGTGTGCGCCGCTACATGGACGCCACCAAGATCAGCGCCAAAGAGCTCGGTTATGTCGAGACGGCTTTTGGGCGGCGGCTGTGGTTGCCCGAGATCAACTCGGGCAACGGCCCGCGCCGCGCAGGCGCCGAGCGCCAGGCCATCAACGCGCCGATGCAGGGCACGGCGGCCGATCTCATCAAGCTGGCGATGATTGCCGTGCAAGAGGTGATTGATCGCGAACAGCGCGCGACCCGCATGGTCATGCAGGTGCATGACGAGCTGGTGTTCGAGGTGCCCGAGGCCGAGGTCGAGTGGGTGCGTACCGCCGTGCCGGCGCTGATGGCCGGCGTGGCGCAGCTCAAGGTGCCGTTGCTGGCGGAGCTTGGAGTCGGAAAGAACTGGGACGAGGCGCATTGATCTGCGGCCCCGCCCGCAGACTCACTGCGCGAACTTGTAGTCCGTCTTCGCGCCCTTGCGCAGGCTGTCCTGGTACTGCTGCAGCTTCACCTGCTCCAGCCGCTGCACGATCTGGCCTTTGACTTCGTCGAAGCCGGGGAAGGCTGCTTCACGTGTGTCGTCGAGGCGAATGATGTGATAACCGAACTGCGACTTCACTGCTTCTTGCGTCATCTCGCCTTTTTTCAGCGCTGACATCGCCTTGCCGAATTCGGGCACGTACGAGTCGGGCTTGGCGAAGTCGAGGTCGCCGCCCTTTTCGCCGGAGCCCGGGTCTTTGGAATGCTTCTTGGCCAGGTCTTCAAACTTGCCGCCGGCCTTGATCTGCGCGATCAGACTTTTGGCCTCGTCTTCCTTCTCCACCAGGATGTGGCTGGCGCGGAATTCGGTGCCCGTGGCTTGCGCTTTGAACTTGTCGTACTCGACTTTGGCTTCGGCGTCGCCCACGGCATTTTTCTTGCGAAAGTCTTCGAAGAGCTCGCCGATGAGGATGCTCTGGCGCGCCAGTGCGATCTTGTTCTGGTAGTCGGCGCTGGTTTGCAGTGCGCGGCGCTCGGCTTCTTGCGCAAAGATCTCGCGCATCACCACTTCGTCGCGGGCGCGGCCCATCATCTCGGCGGGCACTTTCTGGCCGCTGCGCTCGGCCTGCTGCACCAGCATGTCCAGCCGCGCTTTGGGCACGGGCTTGCCGTTGACGATGGCGATGTTTTGCGCCAGCGCGGCCAGCGGCGTGGCCGCAAGGGCCAGGCTGATGAGTGCGACGCGCGCGTTGAATGTCGATGTCTTCATGGCTACTTGGTGAGAAGGGAAAAGGCAGCGCCGTGGTTCGGTGGCGCAACAAAGGTGGCGGGCTTCAGTCGGGCTTCAGTCGTCACCGGCGGGCTTGGCGTCGATGGCCAAAGCGTGGATGCCAAGTGGCCCCAGCGGGCCCAGCGCATCATAAACGAGGCGATGCCGCGCCAAGGTGGCCAGCCCCGCGAAGCGCGCACTGCGGATGCGCACGGCGTAGTGCCCGCCTTCGCGCGCGCCGGCGTGACCAGCATGCAGGTGGCTGTCGTCGCGCACCTCAAGTTCTTGCGGCGCCAAGACTTCACGCAGCCGCGCTTCGATCGTCTGTGCTGGGTTCATGGTGAGGATCGCTTTTCGATGGGCAGCTCGTTCGCTGGCGCGTCCTCTTTGGCGTAGCGCACGAGGTAGAACGCCTGCGCCACGCTAAAGATCATGAAGAGCCCCAGGCCGCCGAAAAGCTTGTAGCTGACCCACGTGTCCAGACTGAAGCTGAAAGCCACCCACAGGTTGACGATGCCCATCAACGAGAAGAACGCGATCCAGGCGAAGTTGAGGTTGCGCCAGACGAACGCCGGAGCCTGGAATTGCTCGCCCAGCAGGGCGCGCAGCAGATTCTTGCCGAAGAGCAAGGGGCTGAGCCAGAAGGCCAGGCCCATCGCCCAATACAAGAGCGTGGGCTTCCATTTGATGAAGTTCTCGTTGCGGAAGTAGATCGTGGCGCTGCCCAGCACGACGATGAGCGCCAGGCTCACCCACAGCATGGTGTCGACGCGCGTGCCGCGCGCCTTCAGCCACAGCACCTGCGCCATGGTGGCCACGATCACGACCAGCGTGGCCAGGAGCACGGGCGCTTGGTCGACGCCTACTGCGCCGCCGGGCATCAGCCATGCAAGTTGGTCGTTAGCGAGTGCCGCCGCCCACTCCTTATGCGACTCGGCGTAGCGAAAGCTGGCGAAGAACAGCAGGATGGGCAGGAAGTCGAAGAGCAGCTTCATCGTGTCATGTCGAGGGTTTGAAATCGATGGCTGCGGAGTTGATGCAAAAGCGCTCGCCGGTGGGCTCGGGCCCGTCGGGGAAGACATGCCCCAGGTGCGTGCCGCACTGGTTGCAGCGCACTTCCACACGCACCATGCCAAGTGTCGCGTCGACCACGCGCTCGATGACTTCGCTGTTGATCGGCGCCCAGTAGCTGGGCCAGCCGCAACCAGCATCGAACTTGGTGTCGGCCTCGAAGAGCGGGGTGCCGCAGCCCACGCAGAGGTAGCGGCCGTCCTTAAAGTGGTCCCAGTACTTGCCGGTGAACGCGCGCTCGGTGGCGGCATGGCGCGCCACTTCAAACTGCATCGGGCTTAGCTGCGCGCGCCATTCGGCCTCGCTCTTTTGCACCGGGTACTTAGGGTCGCTATGGTCGTGAGGGTCGTGTGACATGGCTGTGAGTTCAGGACGAGCAAGAGACTTCAAGGTGGCTGGCCCAGTCGGGCGGAAGGGCGGCGTCGGCGTCATGTTCGGGCTGTTCGTCGAAGGGGCGTTGCAACACGTCCATCAGCCGCTCGACTTCGCTGAAGTCGCCAACCTGGGCGCGCTTGATCGCCGCTTCGGCCAAATGGTTCCGCAACACGTACTTTGGGTTGGTGGCGCGCATGCGCGCCGCGCGCTCGGCATCAACGCTGGCTTCGGCTTGCAGCCGTGCGCCGTAGCGTGCGGCCCAGGCGTCGAAGGCTTCGCGGTCGATAAACATGTCGCGGATGGCATCGTTTGGCGCGCCTGGCACAAAGCTCGCCATACGTCGCCAGGTGTTGGTGAAGTCGGCGCGGTCCTGGGCCATCAGCCGCAGCACGTCGTCGATGAGCTCGCGGTCTTCGTCGCGGCGCGTAAGCAGCCCGAGCTTGGCGCGCATCGCGGCCATGAAGGCTTCCGGGAAGGCGGACTTGTAGGGTTCCAGCGCGGCGAGTGCCACATCGCTGTCTTCGATCAAAGGCATCAGCGCCTGCGCCAGCGCATGCAGGTTCCAGAACGCGACGTTGGGCTGGCGCGCATAGGCGTAACGACCCTGCGTGTCGGTGTGGTTGCAGATGTGGCCGGGGTCGAAGGCGTCAAGAAAACCGAAGGGCCCGTAGTCGATGGTGAGGCCCAGCAGCGACATGTTGTCGGTGTTCATCACGCCGTGGCAAAAGCCCACCGCTTGCCACTGCGCCATCAGCGTGGCGGTGCGCCGTGTCACGCTTTCCAGCAGCGCGGCATAGGGTTGCGCGGCGCCTTGCAGCTCGGGGAAATAGCGCGCGATCGCCGCGTCGGCCAAGGTGCGCAGCGCGGTGACGTCTTCCGCGCTGTGGGTGAAGTGCTCGAAGTGGCCAAAGCGCAAGAAGCTGGTCGCGATGCGGGTGACGATGGCGGCGGTTTCCACGGTCTCGCGGCGCACCGGCAGCGGGGAGCCCACCATCGCCAGCGCGCGAGTGGTGGGGATGCCCAGGCCGTGCATGGCCTCGGAGCACAGGTACTCGCGAATGGACGAGCGCAGTACCGCGCGCCCATCGCCCATGCGCGAAAAAGGCGTCAGCCCGCTGCCCTTGAGCTGCACCTCAACCTGACCCATCGGCGTGGCCCATTCACCCAGCAAATGCGCACGGCCGTCGCCCAGCTGGCCGGCCCAGACGCCGAACTGATGCCCCGAATAGACGCTGGCCAAGGCGCCGCCCGGCGGCGCGGCATGTCCTGACAGGCTTGCCAAGGCCGCATCGCTTTTCAGCCATGCATCCACGCCCAGACTCTGTGAGAGCTCGTGGTTACGTGCCACCCAATGCGGGCTGGGCAGCGCCATGGCCGGCTGCGCCACCACAAAGGGTGCACCCAGGCCACGCATGAAGCCACCCGGTACCCAGGGCGGGTTGGCGCGGGCCATCACAGGCAAAGCATCGGGCGCGTTCATGGCTCGATTGTGAAGGCGGCGCTGGCGCGATCGCGCGGCTGAACGCTGTCGCGCGTGTGACGGTGGTCGGGGTAGTCCCTGAAGCCTAGGGGCATTCACTTCCGCTACCGTCCGAGGCGAGCCTGCCCGGCCTGAGGCAGCATCTTTTCTGCCACGATCTTTGCCACGACTCCCGGAGACCAACGAATGAAGTTCACACGCCGCCTGTTTGCCCTGCCCGTTGCTGCTGCTGCCTTGCTCAGCACCGGTTTGGTCTTTGCCCAAGCCGGGCAAACCGTCAAGATCGCCTTCATCGACCCGCTCTCGGGTCCCTTCGCCAACATCGGCCAGAACCAGCTCAAGAGCTACCAGTTCTCGGCGGAAGAGTTCAACAAGAAAAACGCCGCCGGTGTGAAGTTCGAATTCGTCGCGTTCGACAACAAGGGCTCGCCGCAAGAGAGTCTGAACGTGCTCAAGGCCGCCATTGACCAAGGCATTCGCTACGTGGTGCAGGGCAACGGCTCGGGCGCCGCCGCCGCGATTTCAGACGCTGTGTCCAAGCACAACGAGCGCAACCCCGGCAAGGAACTCGTGTTCCTGAACTACGCAGCGGTCGACCCGGATTTGACCAACAGCAAGTGCTCGTTCTGGCACTTCCGCCTTGACGCCGACACCTCGCAAAAGATGGAAGCGCTGACGAGCTTCATGGTCGACCAGAAAGACGTGAAAAACGTCTACCTGATCAACCAGAACTACGCCCACGGTGTGCAGGTCTCGCGTTATTTCAAAGAGACGATGGCGCGCAAGAAGCCCGACGTGAAGGTGGTGGGTGACGACCTGCACCCGCTGGGCGCCGTCAAAGACTTCGCGCCGTACGTGGCCAAGATCAAGGCCAGCGGTGCCGACTCCATCGTCACCGGCAACTGGGGCCAAGACCTCACGCTGCTCATCAAAGCGGCCAAAGACGCGGGCCTCAACGCCAACTTTTATACCTACTACGCCGTCACCGGCGGCGTGCCCACGGCCATGGCCGCGGGCGTGGGCGGCAAGGTGCGCGTGGTGGCCATTGGTCACAACTCGGTACCCGGCATCCTGAAGTGGCAAGACTACTTCAAGAAGAAGTTCAACGACGACTGGTACACGCTGCAAACCTATACGGCGCTGGCAATGTTGTCCGAAGGCATGGCCAAGGCCAAGAGCGTGGACCCGGTAAAAGTGGCCACGGCCATGAGCGGCATGAAATTCAAGG
>JANMMH010000843.1:0-9715 GCA_031373055.1 Rubrivivax sp.
GAACTGCTGCCAGCGCGACGCGCCGTCAACCTCAGCCGCTTCGTACAGCGACTTCGGAATCATCTGCAAACCCGCCAGCAGGATCAGCGCCATGAACGACGATGTCTTCCAGATGATGGCGGCGCAGATGGCTGTGAACGCATAGGCAGGTGAGAGCAGCCACATCGTCGGCTCGGGCGCGCCCAGACGGCGCATGACGTCGTTCACGACGCCGTATTCGGTGTGGAAGAACCAGGCGAAGATGAGACCGACGAAGGACAGCGGCAGCGCCCATGGCAGCAATAACGCCAGACGTACGGGCCATCGCCGCTTGAACGGCAGGTTGGCCAGCATCGCCAGGCCCATGCCCACCACCAAGGCGCCAGGCACGGTGATGAGCGTGATCAGCAGCGTGTTGCGCGTGGCGTTCCAGAAGTCTTTGTCGGCCCAGACATCGGCATAGTTTTGCCAGGCGATGAACTTCATCGTGCCGGCGCCGCCTGAGAGGCGCAAGTCAAAGAAGCTGTTGAAGATCAGCTTGCCGATGGGGTAGACGACGATCAACGCCAAGAGTGCAAACGCCGGTGCCAGCAGCAGCAGCGCCAGCGTCTTCTCGCTGGGGTCGCGCAGGCGCTCCAGCAAGGTCATGGCTGGGTTCCCGCGGGCGCTTTGCGCGATGTCACCTCATGACTCTGGTTAGCCGCGACTCAATCTCTGACACACCTTCATCCGGCTTCTTGGTCCGCGCCAACACCGCGCTGGTGGTCGTGCGGATGGTGTCGCTGACCTCGCCGTAGCGCTCGCTCATCGGCCGGCTGCGGCCGAAGGCGACCACCGCTGCCGCGTCTTTGAACCAGGGCACGTTTTTCAGCACCTCGGCGTCGGTGTACACGTCGGCGTAGGTCGGCATCAAGGCGCCTTCCGCAGCGAGGTAGCGGCTCGCGTCTTTGCCTGCCACGTAGGCCACCAGCTTGGCCGCAGCCGCCTTGTGTTTGGAGAAGGCGCTGACGGCCCACTGCCAGCCGCCGATGCATGTCGCACTCTTGCCGCCGGCCATGGCGGGCAGGGCCATCACGCCGACCTTGCCCTTGACCTTGCTGTCGGCGTCGTCCTTGAAGCGGTCCCAGGACCAACTCCAGCCGATGCCGAAGATCACCTGCCCGGCCTTGAACTCGTTGCCGGTGTCGCCGGTCTTGATCTCGGCGACGTTTTTCTTGATCACGCCCTGGTCGACCAGCGTCAACCATTGCTGCAAGCCCTTAGTGGCAGCGGCCTTGTCCAGCGTCAGCTTACCTGCTTCGTTATTGAACTCTTTGCCCTGGCTCCAGTAGGGCAGCAGGAAGGTGCACACCGCCCCCTCGATGGGTGCGCCCTGGATGGAGAGGCCTTGCAGGTTGGGGTCGCCCTCGGCGGCCTTGATCTTCAGCGCGGCGGCACTCAGTTCGTCCCAAGTTTTGGGCTCGGCAATCTTGTGCTTTTCGAGCAAGTCACGCCGGTAGTACATGAACATGGCGTCGGCGAAACCGGGCATGGCGGCGACCTTGCCCTTGACGACGTTGGACGACATGTACACGGGCAAGTAGGGCTTGAGCGCGGCGGCCGGCGCACCCACATAGGCGTCGAGTGGCTCGATCCAGCCCGCGCTGAAGTACTGCGCGGGGTTGACGATGTCGATGAGGAAGATGTCGATCGTGGGGTCTTTGGCATTGAGCACCGTCGACAAATACTGGCGCTGCAACTCCGAAGTGGCGCCGCCCGTTTCAATCTGAATCTTCACGCCAGGGTTGGCGGCTTCATAGCGGTCAAAAAGCACGCGCATGAGGTCGGGGCGCTGGCTCACGCCGCCGGAGAAAACACGCAGTTGCGTCTGCGCAATGGCGGCCTGGGTGAACATGCCCAGCGCCAATGCACAGGTGGTGATGAGTCTTGAAGCGCGCATCGAATTCCCCTCTTCAACGTCCCAGGGCCTGGCCGCTCTTGCGATCGAACAGGTGCAGATGATGTGGATGAACGTGGATCGTCACCGCGCTGCCCGGCGCCTGCTTGAACGCGGCGCTCACGCGGGCCAGCAGCTCCACGTCGCCAAGGCGCAGGGTGATCAGCGTCTCGGCGCCCAGCGGCTCCAAGAGCGACAGCGTGGTGGGCAACACCAGGTCCATGTCGGACTGCGGCGCCAGCGTCAGGTTTTCGGGCCTAACGCCCAAAGTACGTTCACCCGCAAACGCGGCCAGCGCAAAGGGCAAAGCCAGGCGCGCCAAGCCCACCGCCGCGTAGCCGTTGTCGACACGGCAGGGCACCAGGTTCATGGCCGGCGCGCCGGTGAAGCCGGCGACGAAGAGCGCGGCGGGCCGGTTGTAGACAGCCTCGGGCGTGTCGTACTGCATGGTGTGGCCACCGTGCAGCACGCAGCTGCGGTCGGCCAGCGTCATGGCCTCGGTCTGGTCGTGCGTCACGTAAATGATGGTGGCACCCAGGCGCTGGTGCAGGCGCTTGATCTCCGTGCGCATCTCGTTGCGCAGCTGCGCGTCTAGGTTGCTCAGCGGTTCGTCGAACAAAAACACCTTGGGCTGGCGCACGATGGCGCGGCCGATGGCCACCCGCTGGCGCTGGCCGCCTGAGAGCTCGCGCGGCTTGCGCTGCAGCATGTGGTCGATCTTCAAGAGCGCGGCGGCGTCACCCACGCGCTGCTTGATCTCGGCCTCGGGCGTGCCGCGCAGGCGCAGGCCGAACGCCATGTTATCGAACAGGTTCTTGTGCGGGTAGAGCGCGTAGTCCTGGAAGACCATGGCGATGTCGCGTGCGCGCGGCGGCAGCTCGTTGACGCGCTGGCCGTCAATGCGCACTTCACCACCACTGATGGGCTCCAGGCCCGCGATCATGCGCAGCAGCGTGCTCTTGCCGCAGCCCGAAGGCCCCACGAAGACCACGAACTCGCCGTGCGCGATCTCCAGGTCGATGCCATGGATGACCTGGGTCTTGCCGTCGTAGCTCTTGGCGACCTTGTGCAGTTCGACGGATGCCATGTGCGATGTCTACGTAAGTTCGACGTTAGTAGCCCTGCGGCTGCTGTGTACCTGCGGCCAAGGTATGCACATGTTCAGTGTCTTGCGCATGCAGCGCCTTCACCGCTGCCTGCGCGCCACGCATCAAAAGGCCCAGGTCCGAGGCGATGCCGATGAAGTCGTAACCCATGGCCCGGTACTGCGCCACCACCTCCACCGTGCCACCCACCGTGCCCACCGGCTTGCCCACAGCCTTGCAGCGGCGCGCGCTGCTGGCCATGACTTCCATCACCGCCGGGTGGGTGAGGGCGCCGACATGCCCCATCGCGCCCGACAGATCACCGGGCCCGAGAAAGAGCGCGTCAACGCCTTCCACCGCCGCGATGGCTTCGATCTGCTCCACAGCTTGCGGCGTTTCAATCTGCACGATCACCGTCACTGCGGCGTTAGCGGTTTTGAAGAAGTCGGGCGTGGTGCCGAACTTCGAGGCCCGGCTCATGCCCGCCATGCCGCGAATGCCCTGCGGTGCGTACTTGGCTGCGGCCACCGCGCGCCGCGCTTCATCAGCGTTTTGCACGAAGGGCACGAGCAGCGTCTGCGCGCCAGCGTCGAGCACACGTTTGATGGTCACCGTGTCATTCCACGGCACCCGCACGATCGGCAAGAGCCGCGTGCCCGACACCGCCTGCAGTATGTGCACGATCTCCATCATGTCCAGTGGCGTGTGCTCCATGTCGATCACGCCCCAGTCGAAGCCGGCGTGGCCCATGGCCTCGGCAACGATGGGGCTGGCCGACATGACCCAGGTGCCCACCGGGGGCTGGCTGCCTGAGCGTTTGAGCAAGTGCTGGAAGGCATTCATGACGCCACCTACTTTGAAGGTTAGAAATCGTAGCGGAAGTTCACGCCGAAGTAGCGCTTGTCGTCACGCGGCACGTAGCGGTTGATGTTGCTGCCCGAGCTTTGGATGAAGGTAGCGTACGACTCGTCGGCCAGGTTTTTGCCCACCAGCGCCAGTCGCCAGCCGTTGGTGCTTTGTAGTGCCACGCTGGCGTTGATGATGGTGTATTCCTTTTGGAAGGAATCAGGCTGCTGCGAGAGGTCGAAGTTGGTCTTGCTCTGCCAGCTGGCGTCGGCGCCGAGATCCAGCGTCAGGTTGCCCGACAGCGGCTGCGAATACTTCACACGCAGGCTGCCTTTCCAGTCGGGCGCGAAGGGCAGGGCGCGGCCGTTGATGTCGCAGCTGGAGGCGGCACCCACGGGGCACTTGAACTCTTTCACTCGGGCGATGATGTTGGCCAGACCCGCATTGACCGTCAGCTGCGGCGTGATGCGCGCGGTGAGGTCCATCTCCACGCCCTTGGTCGATACCTTGCCGGCGTTGATGAGGCGCGTGACGATGGTGCCGTTCACCAGGTCGGGCACGTTGGCCTGGTAGCCGTCGTACTGGGTGTCGAAGGCGGCCACGTTCAGCCGCACGCGGCGGTCCATCAGCTCGCTCTTGAAACCGATCTCGAACGACTTGCTCTTCTCGGGCGCCAGCACGTTGTCTTGCGTGGGCGACATGTTGAAGAAGACGTTATAGGCTGGGCCTTTGTAGCCGCGCGAGTAGGTGGCATAGACCATCATGTCTTTGCTGATCTCGAACTGCGGGCCGAAGCGGCCTGACAGTGCGTTCTCTGTCGTCGCGCCAGTGACCGTGGTGCGTGTCGCGCCCACGCCCGGAACGCCCGTGGCGCTGGCTACGCGGCCGTGGTAGTAGCTCAGATCGTCAGACGTGTAGCGCAGCCCGGCGATGGCACGCAATTGCGAGCTGAAGTTGAAGGTGCCTTCGCCGAAGATGGCCTTGCTTTTGGCGCGCACGCCGTAGGTGGCCACACCGTTGTCGGCCACCGTGGTGGCGGCCGTGCAGGGAAGGATGCCCGACGGCAATGCGACGGCGGGGCTGGTGGGGCAGCGTGTCACGTCACGGCGGTACTGCTCGTCGTTCTTGCCGTCGAAGTAGAAGACGCCGGCCACGTAGTCGAAGAACTGTTTGCCCGTGCTGGCGATGCGCAGCTCTTGCGTGGTTTGATGGAAGTCGAGGTCACCGCGGTCGGCCGTTTGCGCGAAGCTGCGTGACAGCGAGCTCAGCCGGTCCTGGTCCTGGAACTGCGTGTTCGTCCAGCTGCGGTAGGCCGTGATGCTGGTCAACTGCAAGCCAGGCAGGCTGTAGTCAAACTGCGCGGAGACACCTTCGTTGATGTCTTGCACGCGCGTCTTCATCTCGCTGTTGATCCTGCGGTTTTCCGGCGAAGGAACTACCGGAGAGACGGCGGCAAGGTAGAGCGGGTTGGCGGTGACCACAAGGCTGGGGAAAGTAGTCACGTTGGTCGAATAAGGCACGCCTGTGGGCGTGGTGTCCGTGGCCTTGGAGTGGTCGGCAATCAAGCTGATCTTCAAGTCCTTGCTCGGCGTCAGGTCCACGCGCGCGCGGATGCCCTGGCGGTCGTAGCCGTTGACGGTGCTGTTGTCGAAGACGTTGGTGACGTTGCCGTCGAACTTGGCCGTCATCAAAGACAGCGAGCCGCGTGCCACGTCTTTGGCCAGCTCACCCGAGATGCCACCACGAATGCGTGTTTCGCCACCTTGGTAGTAGGCCAGGTCGAGGTAGCCCTCGGTCCTCTTGCTCGGCGCTTTGGTGATGATGTTGATGACACCGGCCGAAGCGTTCTTGCCGAAGAGCGTGCCTTGCGGGCCGCGCAGGATTTCGATGCGGTCGACTTCCACCAGGTCCAGCGTGGCCTGGCCGGCGCGTGCCGTCACCACGCCGTCAAGCACCGTCGACACGGTGGGTTCGACACCCGGTGAGGTAGAGATGGTGCCGACACCGCGGATGAACAGCGCCGAGTCCTTGTTCGAGGCGTTGGCGCGGTAGTTCACGGTCGGAATCTGCGCCGTGATGGTCGACAGGTTGTTCAGGTTGCTCTCTTCGAGCGTGCCACCGCTGATGACCGACACCGCAATCGGTGTGCTTTGCAGTGGCTGCACACGCTTGGTGGCGGTGATGATGACGGTCTCTAGCTGGCCGCTGTCGGCGGCTTGTTGCGCCATGGCGGGCAGGGCGGTGATGACGGCGGCCACCAGGTGGAGGAAGCGGCCAGGGAAGCGATTGCGGGATGACGTGCTCATGAGGTGTCTCCTAACGTTTATGGTGAACGGGGCAAGAAAGCAGGGTCAACAAAGCGGGCTCAAAAAATCTCGGGCTCAGGTGTGGCCTGGGCGCCTTGCAGGAAATCAAAGTCGCAGCCCTCATGGGCTTGCGTGACATGGGCTTTGTAGAGCCGCACGTAGCCGCGTGCGGGGGTGTCGGCGGGCGGCTGCCAGCGCGCGCGGCGGAGGCTAAGCTCGCTGTCGTCCACACACAGGTGCAGGCGGCGCGCGGCGACGTCGAGCTCGATCATGTCGCCGGTTTGCACCAACGCCAGCGGCCCGCCCACCGCGCTTTCGGGCGCGATGTGCAGCACGCAGCTGCCGTAGTGCGTGCCGCTCATGCGCGCGTCAGACAGGCGCAGCATGTCGCGCACGCCGCGCTGCAAAAGCTTCTTGGGAATAGGCAGGTTGCCCCACTCCGGCATGCCCGGCGCACCCACCGGGCCGGCGTTGCGCAGCACGAGCACGGTGTTCTCATCCACGTCGAGTGCGGGGTCGTTGATGGCCGAGTTCATCTGCGCAGGCCCGTCAAACACCAACGCGGGGCCACGGTGTTTGAGGAACTTTGGCGACGCCGCCGAAGGCTTCATCACCGCGCCATCAGGTGCCAGGTTGCCACGCAGCACGGCCAGCGCGTTGGCGCCGACGGGGCGCTCTAGCGGGCGGATGACTTCGGGGTCGAGCACCTGCACGCCTGCAAGATTGGCCTCGACGCTTTGCCCGCTAACGGTCAACTCACGCAGACTCAGCACATCCCGCAGCCGCGACATCAGCGCTGGCAAGCCGCCGGCGCAGTGAAAGTCCTCCATCAGGCCTTCGCCGCTGGGGAAGAGGTTGGCCAGCACCGGCACACGCGCGCCCATGGCGTCGAGGTCGTCGAGCGTGAAGGGCACCCCGGCGCGCCGCGCCATGGCAATGATGTGAACGGCCGCGTTGGTCGAGCCGCCCAGCGCCATCTGTACCGCGGCGGCGTTGAGAAAGCTGCCGCGCGTGAGGATGCGCTGCGGCGTCAGGTCTTCCCAGATCATGCCGACGATGCGCTCGCCGCAGGTGGTGGCCATGCGCACATGGCCAGCGTCCATGGCAGGAATGGACGTCGACCCCGGCAGCGCCATGCCCAGCGCTTCAGCGATGGCGGTCATGGTGCTGGCCGTGCCCATGGTGTTGCAGGTGCCGGGGCTGCGCGTCATCTTGGCTTCAAGTTGCACCCACTCGGTCGCGCCAATCTTGCCGGCCTGCATTTCGTCCCAGAACATGCGCGTGTGCGTGCCGGCGCCGATGCTGCGTGTCACGCCGTCCTTCACGTAGCGGTCATTGAGCATCGGCCCGGCGGCGCAAAAGAGGGTGGGCAAGCCCATGCTGATGGCGCCCATCAGCGTGCCCGGCGTCGTCTTGTCGCAGCCGGCCAAGAGCACCACGCCGTCGATGGGGTGCGAGCGCAGCAACTCTTCAACCTCCATCGCCAACAGGTTGCGGTAGAGCATGGTGGTGGGCTTGACCATCACTTCGCCGAGGCTCAGCGCAGGCAGCTCGAAGGGGTAGCCGCCGGCCATCAGCACCCCCTGCTTCACGCTCTGCGCGCGCTCGCGCAAGTGCGCGTGGCACGGCGAGAGGTCGCTCCAGGTGTTGATGATGGCGACGATGGGTTTGCCCATCACGTCTTCACGGCGCACGCCCATCTGCTGCGTGCGCTGGCGGTGGGCGAAGCCACGTATGCCCGCGTCGGCATACCAGCGCCGGCTGCGCAGCTGATCCAGGGTTTTGACGGGGGCGGATGAATTCATGTTACCGGTAACATCCTAGGCAGGCTTCTCCCCGCGCGCATCGGGCCCTTCCCCTAGACGTTGCGCAAAAACCATGGCCATTTCACCGCTCGACCCCACCGACCCTGTCGACCTGATCCCCGCGCGAGCGCGCACACGAGCCGGCCATGGCCGCAGCACCTTGGCCGATGTGGCCTTGGCGGCAGGCGTCACCAAGATCACCGTCTCGCGCTACCTGCGTGAGCCCGCACGCGTGGCGCCAGCCACGGCCGCGCGCATTCAAGCTGCGCTGGCCAGCCATGCCTACGTGCCCAACAAACAAGCCGGCATGCTGGCCAGCGGGCGCTCACCCGTGGTCGCGGCCATCGTGCCTTCGCTGGCCAATTCCGTCTTCGCCGAAACCGTGCAAGGCCTGGCCGACGGCTTGCAGGCGGCAGGCTTGGAGCTGATCCTGGCGTCTTCAGGCTATTCGCAAGAGCGCGAAGAAGAGCAAATCCGCGCCGTGCTCGGCTGGGCGCCGGGCGCGCTGGCCGTCACCGGCCACCACCACACCGCTGCAGCGTTAGCCATGTTGAAGGCCGCATCGCAAGGCGGCACGCCCATCATCGAAATGTGGGACCGCCGGCCGCGTGGTGCCGCCTTTGTGCAAGTGGGCTTCGATCACGCCGAAGTGGGCCGCGCGATGGCCCAGCACCTGCTCGACGCCGGCCACACAAAGCTGGTCTACGCCGACACCGGCGTGGCCGCCGACTTTCGCGCGCACGAACGTGGCAAGGCTTTCGTGGCGGCAGCCAAACAGGCCGGCGCTTCAGCGCAAGTCGTCACCGCCCCCGAAGGCGACGCCTTCGACGCCGGCCGCGCTGTCTTGGCTGGCTTGCTCGACGCCAAGGGCCGACCGCGTGCCGACGCGCTGGCCTGCGCCAACGACCACCTGGCCTGCGGCGCCTGGCTCGAAGCGCAAGCGCGCGGTGTGCCCGTGCCTGGCGCGTTAGCGTTGATGGGCTTCGGTGACTTCACGCTCGCCCGCCAGCTCGGCAGTGGCATCACCACCGTGCATCCGCCGCGCTACGAGATCGGCATGGAGACGGCGGCGACGATGCTGCGCTTGATGGGCGCGGCGCCTGGTGAACGCAGCGCGGCAGTGCGCCAGAAGTCGTCGGCTGTGCCGTGGCGGCTGGTGGCCCGCGGCAGCACGGACGTCAACGCAACTTCATCTGCTCACGAATCTTCTGCGCCAGCTGTGAAGGCCCGGTGACGCTGGCGTCGAAGGGGTGCGAGTAGCGGTTGCCTGTGAGCGCCAGGATGCGGCGCACGTAGTGGCGGGTTTCGGCGTAGGGCGGCACGCCGCGGTAGCGCTCCACCGCGCCTTCGCCGGCGTTGTAGGCGGCGGCCACCAGCATCACGTCGCCTTCAAAGTAGGCCATCAGCCAGCGCAGGTAGGCCATGCCGCCACGGATGTTTTGCGTCGGGTCCATGGCGTTGCGCACACCGAAGCGCGCGGCCGTTTCGGGGATCAACTGCATCAGCCCCTGCGCGCGCTTGGGTGACAGCGCCGAGGGGTCGAAGTTGGACTCGGTGGCGATGATGGCCAGCACGAGATAGGGCTCGAGCTTGTAGTCGGGCGCGATGATGTTGACGAAGTTGACGATCTGCGGCGGCGCGTTCGCCGGCACGGGGGGCGGCGCCAACTTGAACGGAACTTTGGTGGCATGCGTGGGCGCCGGCGGTGGTGGCGGCCGCAAGTCTTCGGCCGGCGGGCGCAAACACGCGGGCGGCTCG
>JANMMH010000003.1:0-5154 GCA_031373055.1 Rubrivivax sp.
GCACTCAGGCTGGCGCGCTCTTGCACCCGCGCCGCGTCGAACACCACGACGTCGGCAAACGCGCCCACCTGCAAGAGCCCGCGATCGCGCAAGCCCAGGCGCGCGGCGGGGCGGCCGCTGATGCGGTGCACAGCCTCGGGCAGGGTGAGCACGCCGCGGTCGCGCGCGTAGTGGCCGAGCAGGCGCGCCGTCCAGCCGTAGCCGCTGAGCGAGCCGATGGTGTCTTTGAGCGGCCCGTGGCGCGACACCGCCAGCGTGTCGGACATGACGCTGCACTGGGCGTGCTGCAAGCACAAGCAGATGTCGGTGTCGTCAAAGTTGCGCGAGGTCCACATCAGCTGAGGCATGCCATCGCCCTCATCGCGCAGGAGGTCTAACACACTATCGTAGGGGTCTTGCTGACGCAGCTGCCCGATGCTGGCGAAGTCCAGGCCCACGAGCTCAGGGTGCGCCAGCGAGCGCAGCAGCACGATGCGCGGCCACAGCCCATCGCTCACCAGGCGCCAGATCGGCCGCGGGTTGCGCTTCATGCGCTCGCGCTGCGCGGGGTCGTGCAAGCGCGCCAGCGTGGCGGCGGTGCCACCCACACGCGCCCAGGCCGGCAGCACCGAGACCATCACCGTGTGCGCCCAGTCGTGGGGGATGACGTCAAACGCCACGTCGACACCTTCACTGCGCGCGCGCTCGATGGCTGCGAGTGCCGCCACCAAGGCACCTGCCGGTGCGCCGTATTTCGGCTGGATGTGCGAGATCTGCAAGCGCGCGCCGCTGTGCCGTGCTGCGCGGATGGCCTCGGCGAAACTTCGTTCGCAGTCGACATCGCGGTTGCGCACATGCGTGGCGTAGAGCCCACCACGCCGCGCGGCGACAGTGGCCAGAGCTTCGATTTCACCTTCGCTGGCTTCATTGCCGGGCCAGTATTCGAGCCCGGTGGACAGGCCGATGGCGCCGTCGTCAAACGCTGCTTCGGCGTGCCGGCGCATGTGGGCCAGGTCGCCGTCGGGTGTGGCGCGGCTGATGGCGCCGTGGCCCACGAAGGCGGCCACATTCACAGCCGGGCGTGCTTGCTGCAAGCGTGTGAGGTACTCGCCAAAGCTGCGCCAGTCGAGTGCCACGCCGGCCTCGACGTGGCCGATGAGATGGCTGGCGTCGGCCAACGCGCCCATGGGTGCGGCGCTGAAACCGCACTGGCCGATGACCTCGGTCGTGACGCCTTGGCAGACCTGGCTGTCGGCGCTACCGTCGACCAGCAGCGTGAAGTCGCTGTGGGTATGGATGTCGATGAAGCCCGGCGCCACCACCATGCCGTGTGCGTTGAGTCTGAGCGCAGCACTGGCGCCGGGCAGTGCGCCGACGGCCACGACGCGTTCACCGGTGATGGCGACGTCGGCCGCGAAGGCCGGTGCGCCGCTGCCGTCGATGAGGCTGCCGCCGTGGATGAGGATGTCGAACATGGCCGCGAGCCTAACGTGCGAATGGCCTTGTCGCTGGCGTCCGGCAAGCGATGGGTGCGCAAGGGCGGTGCGGCATTCCTACAAGCACGCGCGACGGCGACCTACGCGCGCTGGCTTGCGCTGATGCTGCAATGCACGCACGGCGCCGACTCCCCGCTGCCGACCGCCATCGACACAAGGTACCCGCTCCATGACAGCCACAACACACGACCACGGCGGCGCCGAAGACCCCCAAGCGCGCGAGCGGCTGTGGGCCATGATCAAGGACATCCGCTTCGCGATGTTCACGGCCAGGCACGCTGGCGGCCACCTCCACTCGCGGCCGATGACGACGCAGAACAAAGACCTGGGGCACGACAGCAGCCTGTGGTTTTTCATGTCCCGGCGCAGTGATCCGGTGCAGGACATTGCGCAGGACGCGGAGGTCAACATCTCGTACGCCGACGTAGGCGCCGACAGCTACGTATCGGTGTCCGGCCGCGCCGCCGTGGTGGACGACTTGGGCAAGAAACAGCAGCTCTGGTCGAAGATGGCGGAGGCATGGTTTCCAGGTGGCGCTGAAGACGCCGACCTCGCGCTGGTGCAGGTCAAGATTTCGCACGCCGGTTATTGGGACGTGAAAGAAAGCAAGCTCGTGCAGCTCTTCAAGATGGCCCGCGCTGCCGCTACCGGCACGCCGCCCTCGGGCATGGGCGAACACGCCGAAGTGCGCATGCGCTGATCGCCAAGGTTTGTGGACGTGCCCATCATGTGGAGAAAGCTGGTAGCGCTCGCCGCCATGGCGAGCGCCGTGGGGCAAGCGTTGCGCGCGTCCGTTGCGGTGTCTGGTTGAGGTGCCAGGCACCCTGGACAGCGCCCGTCGCGCCGGCCTTCGCCGCTGGCGATTGCCTCTACTGTTGGGTGCTGCGGCCCTGGCCTTGCTGGCGCTGGGCGCATGCGGCCCGCTTAGGCTGATCGACCGCGTCACGCCCGACGAGGGCTACCGGCTGATCGCCGATCAGGCCTATGGCACGCACCCGCGTCAGCGGCTCGATGTGTACGTGCCAAGCACCACACCCGGCCCCTGGCCAGTGATGGTGTTCTTCTACGGCGGTAGCTGGCGCGAGGGCGACAAGCGTGACTACCGCTTCGTCGCCCAAGCCCTGGCCGAACGCGGGATGCTGGTGGTCTTGCCCAACTATCGGCTGTACCCGGACGTGCATTGGCAGGGCGTGCTCGAGGACAGCGCGGCGGCCACCGCGTGGGCGTTTGCCCAGGCGGCGCGACTGGGCGGCGATGCCCAGCGCATCTTCGTTGCTGGCCACAGCGCTGGCGCCTGGAATGCGGCGATGTTGGCCTTGGACGCGCGTTGGCTGCGCCGCGCTGGCCACCAGCCCGGCGAGCTGGCGGGGTTTGCCGGCTTGGCCGGGCCCTACAACTTTCTGCCCATCGTGAACCCACGCGTCAAGCCGGTTTTTGATTGGCCCGACACGCCTGCCGACTCGCAGCCGCTGCACCACGTCGGCCTCGCTGCGCGCCATCCGCCGGTGCTGCTCGTGGCGCCGCAGCGCGACCGCCAGGTCGACCCCGAAGACAACTCCGTCGCCTTGGCCGCAGCTTTGCGCGGCGTGGGTGGGCAGGTGAGCTTCAAGCAGTACGCGACGCTAGGCCATCTCACCACGGTCGGCGCGATCGCGCGCCCCTTGCGCTCGCTGGCGCCGGTGCTGGACGATCTGCTCGAGTTCGTGGGCGTGCGCGCAAGCCCATGAGCTTGGACGCGTGCGCCGCCCGGCAGACACTGCGGCGGTGATGCGCTCTACCGATACGCGCAGCGCGACCACGGTCACGATGAGATCGCCGCAAGTGTGGATGTCAAGCATTGCGGCCAGCCTAACTTGAGCCTCGCGTGCGACTAGCGCGATGCGCTAAGCGCCGCGAGCTCGCGCGCAATCACACCCACGCCCGCGCCGATGCGCTCGACCGGTATCGACGAGTAGCCGATGCGCAAGTGGTGGCGTGGCTGGCGCGCGCCGGCGAAGAACACGTCACCAGGTTCGACCACCACACCTTGAGCGTACAACTTGGACGTTAGCTCGCGCATGTCCACGCCTTTGGGCGCACTCACCCACAGCGCCGAGCCGCCCTGTGCCGACACTGGCGCCAGGCTGGGCGCTTGCGCGGCCAGCGCCGTGCGCAAGGTCAACGCGCGTTCGCGGTAAGCGATATTCAAGCGCCGCACAAAGGCTTCGTGGTGGCCGCGGGCGATGAAAGCGGCGGCCACCTGCTGGTTGTTGGTGGGTACGTGACGCATGACCAGGCGGCGTAGCGCGCGCAGCTCGCGGATGAGCTCGGCAGGTGCCACCACGTAGCCCAGGCGCAGGCCGTGTGCGAGCGTCTTGGACAGGCTGCCGAGGTAGATCACGCGCGCCGCGCTGTCCAGGCTTTTCAGCGCAGGCGTGGGCTGGCCAGAAAAGTTCAGCTCACTTTCGTGGTCGTCTTCGATGACCACAAAGTCGTCGCGTTCGGCGCGTGCCAAAAGTTCAAGGCGGCGCGCCAGCGGCATCGTCACGGTGGTGGGGCATTGGTGGCTGGGGGTGACGTAGACGTAGCGGCAGCCACTCAGGCTCGCACCAAACACCAGGCCTTGTTCGTCGACGCGCAGCGCGCGCAAGTGGCGTGTGCGCAAGAGGAAGTTGTTGCGTGCGTCGGGGTAGCCGGGGTTTTCCATGCCCACCACGGTGGTGGCGCCCACCAGCAGCGTGGCCAGCATGAAGGTGGCTTGCTGTGCGCCGGTGGTGACGAGGATTTGCTCGCGCTCGACCCAGATGCCGCGCGCGGGCAGCAAGCGGCGGTGGATCTGGTCGACCAGGGTGTCGTCGTCGCGGTCGATGTGGTCGGGCGCCCAGCGCCGCAGCGCGCGCGACTGCAAGCTTTCCAGCACGCATTCGCGCCAGTCGGCGCTGGGAAAAAGTGTCGCGTCGAACTGGCCGTAGATGAAAGGGTAGGGCTGCTGCTGCCAGTCGCTGGGCTTGGTGATGTTGCGCTGCTGCGAGGGGCGCAGTTTCAGGCGCTCGGCCCAGCGCACGCTGCTGCTTGCGGGCCCGATGTCGGCGCGTTGGCGCGCGCCCAGGTAGGTGGCTTGCAGTTGCTCGCTGACGAAGTAGCCGCTGCGTGCACGGCCACTGATGAGCCCCTTGTCGGCCAGCGCATGCAGCGCCAGCGTCACCGTGCTGCGCGACAGCTCCAGGATCTGCGCAAGCACGCGGCTCGACGGCAGCGCTTCGCCGGGCGACAAGAAGCCTTCCATCACCGCATGCGCCAGCATGTCGCGCAGCTGCCCCTGGCGTGTGCGCGCGCCGCCTTCGAAGCGGCGGAAGAGGCGTGGCCACATCAACTCACTAGTGGCTGGTCGACGGCTCATGCGGGCTCCTGTTGAGAAATGAACCTTGGGTAGTCACCACCTGGTTTGCCAGGTTTGTGGCGCGAGCGCCGCAGCGGGTCGCTGTGTTGCGCTCATGTCCCCCGGCCGGGGGTACCCAGCCTCCTCCTTTACTTCGCTCCACACAGCGACCCGCCGCAGCGCTCGGATCAACCAACGAGGCGGCCGGCATTGAATGCCCGCAGCGCGGCGATGGTGCCGGCGGGGGGCGGGGGTGGGAGGGGGGTGGGGGGGGGTGTGGGTGGGGGGGGGGGGGGTTTGAGGGCCCGGGGGGGAGTTGGG
>JANMMH010000023.1:0-8806 GCA_031373055.1 Rubrivivax sp.
CGTAGGCCTCTTTGGCGGCGCCACCAGCATCATGCCGGCGATGCTGTCGCTCAAGGCCATCAGCATCACCGGCAGCTACGTGGGCAGCCTGCAAGAAATGCACGAGCTTTTGACGATTGCCCGCGCTGGCCGTTTGCCCGCCATTCCCTTGACGCAGCAGCCCCTAAGCCAGGCCACGCAGGCGCTTGACGCACTGCGCGAGGGCCGCGTGCGCGGCCGTACCATCCTGATCCCCTGAAACCCCAGCCAACATCACGAGCGCCACCATGACCACCACGCCCACCTACCCCGCCCTGAGCCTTTACATCGACGGCGAATTCATCCAGGGCGGCGGCCGCCGCGAGCAGGATGTCTTCAACCCTGCCACCAACCAAGTCATCGGCAAGCTGCCGCACGCCACCACTGAAGACTTGGACCGTGCACTGGCCAGCGCGCAGCGAGCGTTTGAGAGCTGGCGCCACAGCTCGCCCATGGAGCGCAGCAAGATCCTGCGCAAGATCGCCGAGCTGGCGCGCGAGCGCAGCAAAGACATCGGCCGCAACATCACGCTCGACCAAGGCAAGCCGCTGGCCGAAGCCGTCGGTGAAGTCGTGGCTTGCTCGGAGCACGCCGAGTGGCACGCCGAAGAATGCCGCCGCATTTACGGCCGCGTGATCCCGCCGCGCGTGCAAGGCGTGCGCCAGTTTGTGCTGCGTGAACCCGTGGGCGTGTGCGCGGCGTTTTCGCCGTGGAACTTCCCCTTCAACCAGGCCATCCGCAAGATCACGGCCGCGCTGGGTGCCGGCTGCACCATCATCCTCAAAGGCCCGGAAGACGCGCCCAGCGCGGTGGTGGCCATCGCCCAGCTGTGCCACGACGCGGGGCTGCCGCCGGGCTGCCTGAACATCGTGTGGGGCGTGCCGTCGGAAGTCTCGACGCACCTCATGCATTCACCCATCGTGCGCAAGATTTCCTTCACCGGCTCTGTGGCCGTAGGTAAACAGTTAGCAGCCCTGGCCGGCTCGCTGATGAAACGCGCGACGATGGAGCTCGGTGGCCACGCGCCGGTGATCGTGTGTGACGACGCCGACATCGACCAGGCGGTGAAGATCCTGGTGCCGCACAAGTTCCGCAACGCCGGCCAGGTGTGCATCTCGCCGACGCGCTTTTACGTGCAGGAAGGTGCGTATGAGCGCTTTGTGGCCGAGTTCGTGAGCAAGACCAAGGCGCTCAAGGTTGGCGACGGCATGGCACCTGATTCACGCATGGGCCCACTGGCCCAGCGCCGCCGCCTGGCGGCTGTGGCCGGCTTCGTCGACGACGCTAGCGAGCGCGGCGCCACCGTGCTGACAGGCGGCAGCGCCATGGGCGGCGAGGGCAACTTCTTCGCGCCCACGGTCATCACCGAGTTGCCTGAGAACAGCCGCATGATGACCGAGGAGCCCTTCGGCCCGGTCGCCGGCATCGTGCGCTTCAAGGCGCTGGACGAGGTGCTCAAACGCGCGAACTCGTTGCCCTTTGGCCTAGCCGGCTACGCCTTCACCACGTCGACGCGCAACGCCCAAGCCATCAGCGACAACCTGGCGGTGGGCATGGTCACCATCAACCACCTGGGCATGGCGCTGGCCGAGACGCCGTTTGGCGGCATTCGCGACAGCGGCTACGGCAGCGAAGGTGGCACGGAGACGTTTGACGGGTACTTGAATACGAAGTTTGTGACGCAGATGAACTGAGCGTCTGGCTGCACGCGCCGAGCGTCAATGCGCGCTTGCGCCCGTGGTGGAAAGGCTGGGTCGGTGTCGGCGAACTTGACAGTGCGTCGCAATGTGGCCCGTGCGCGGTGGGTCGCTGGTGCATCAAGGCTTTTCGAATCAAAGGCTTAGCGCACGCGCTTTGCGGTATGGCGCGCTTCTTGCGGTAGCCTTGTTTTTACCTACTGCTGGAGAAAAGAATGATTCGAACCATGGTCAACAAGTCGTGCCGGGCGCTTGCAGTTTCGGCAGTGGCGGTGATGAGTTTGTGCGGGCCGGCCAAGGCGGCTGAGTTTGTGGTGAATTGGGATCCCCTCTTCAATGCCAGCCTTTCGCCCACGCTAGGCTGGAAGGGCGTGGGCAGCGTCGATGTCACGGGCTGTACCTTGACGCCGCTGTCGATCGTGTCGGTCGGTGGGCCTTGCGCGGCGAGCTTGAACACCTTCACGCTGGAGTTCTATAACCACCCCACGCCGGCGTCACTCATCGCCAGTTTTAACCAGACCAACGTGTTTGGCTCGATCCCAGCTATCAACCGGCTGCATGTGGACATCTTTGGAGTCGTTGACGGTATCGACTTTGACGCTTCGTCGACACTTTCGCCCCCCGTAAGCGGTGCTCGCATCGATATGATTCCGACAATCAGCGTCGGACCCGACGCCTACAACATTGCTTTGGACTTCATCATCGGCTCAAATCCTGGTGACTATGCTGGCCCAACAATGACGCTGACGAAGGTACCTGTCATCACGATTACTTCGTTTGCGGCGGCAGCCAGTGCCCCGGTCGAATGCAACGGGCCCAACGTCTACTGCTCTGGAGTCGATCCGGCCAATCAATTGACATTCCCGATCGTCGAGTGGTCGGTCCCCGAGCCCGCCACCCTCGTCCTCGTCGCCGGTGCCCTCGCCGCCCTAGGCCTGCGCCGCCGCAAGGTTTAATTCCGACACCTGGGTCGCTGCCGCCAAGGCAGCGACCCGGTCTCGAATCAGGCTGATCGCCTCAGCGGCCGCTGTCTCGAGGCCCAGTTCCCAGGCCTCATCAAACGCCGCCGGCGACAAGCTGGCGCGAAGTGCCTCCAGCCGCACTTGCCAACGCCGCTCGCTCTGCGGCGAGCGCACCAAATCGAAGCTCGAACGATAAGCCTGTGACGCACTGGCGAGCCGCACGGCTGTGGCCGGCGCACCTTGCAAGCCCTGCAACTGCACGAGCACCGCATAGTCCTCCAGGCATTCCGCCAGCGGCTCGCGCATCTCAAAGTCGCGAAAGGTTTGCAGCGCCTCCAGCAGCCGGTTGCCAGCACCCACCAGCTCGCCAGCGTCTAGGTCCATCCTCCCAAGCCACCATTGCGCTTGCGTGCTGCCACGTCGGTCACCCGCCTCGCTGCACACCACGAACGAGCGCTGCAAATGCCGGCGCGCGTCGTCGGTGCGTCTCATCTCATATGCGTGTTCACCGAGCGCCAATTCGGCCTCGCCTTCGACCTCGCGATTCTTGATGGCTTGCGTGATGCTCAAGCACGCACGCAGGTTCGGCAGTGCCACGTCGTCGTCGCCGCAGTAGACGCCAATCTCACCCAAGTGCAGCAGGCTGATGGCCTCGCCCAGGCGTTCGCCCTGCGCGCGGTACAGGGCCAGCGCTTCGAGTTCGCTGGTGGTCGCGTCGCTCAGGTTGCCAGCTTGCAGAATCGCTTGCGACATGGCCGACAGCGTGGCGGCGATGGCGACCGGGTTACCCAAGGTCCGCCGCAGTTGCAGGCAGGCTTCGAGCATGACATGCGCCTCGGCGTGGTCGTTCTGGCTGCTGGCCAGCGTGGCGCCGACGTACAGCGCATGGGCCTGCGCCATCTCAGACGCCTGGATTGCCGGCAGCGCCAGCGCGGCATGGATGGTTTGCCGGCCTTCGGCCGAGTAGCCACGCAGGATCCAGAAGGCCGTCATCGCGATGGAGAACTTCACCGCGATGAACGGGTCGACGCCACCGGCAAGTGCTAGCGCGATGGCGACGCGGATGTTGTCGATCTCGGCTTCGGCGCGCCAGATCCACTGCGCTTGCTCGGCGCCCTTCAAGCCGTCACGCACAGCCTTGGCGACGTTGAAATAGTGGTCGCAGTGCCGCGCCGCCATGGCCGCTGGGTCGCCGTTCACGCCAAGTTTTTCTTGCGCGTAGTCGCGGATGGTCTCCAGCATGCGGTAGCGCGTACCTTCGTCGGTGTCTTCGGTCATCACCAGTGACTGCTCGACGAGGGACGTCAGCAAGTCCAGCACGTCGTCGCTGCTCAAGGGCTCGCTGCCGCACACGGCCTCGGCTGCGGCGAGATCGAAGCCGCCGACGAACACGCTGAGCCGGTCGAGCAGCGTGCGCACGTCAACTTCAAGCAGTTCGTACGACCAGTCGACCAAGGCACGCAGCGTTTGCTGGCGCGGCAGCAGCACGCGGCCACCGCCGGTGAGCAGCTTGTAGCGGTCTTTCAGCCGTGCGTTGATGTCGGTCAGGCTGAGTGCTCGGATGCGCGCGGCGGCCAGCTCCAGCGCCAGCGGAATGCCTTCCAGGCGCACCACCAGCTCGGCCACCGCCGGCGCCTCGCGTTCGTTGAGCTCGAAGCTGGGTTTGTGCAGCTGCGCACGCTCGACAAAGAGCCGCACGGCGGTGGACCGAGACAGCACCGCCAGGCTGTCGTTTTTGCTCGGCAGCGGCAGCGGCAACACGGGGTAGATCTGTTCGCCCGGCACGCGCAGTGACTCACGGCTGGACGCCAGGATGCGCAGCTGCGGCGCACCGCGCAGCAAGGTGTTGGCCAGATCGGCCGACGCCTTGATGAGGTGCTCGCAGTTGTCGAAAATGAGCAGCAGGCGCTTCGTCTTCAGCGCTGCCGCCAGCGTTTGCGCAAGTGGGCGATTGGGCTCTTCGCGCACGTCCAGCACCTGCGCCACTTCACAGGCCACGTGGGCGTCGTCTCGCAGCGGTGCCAGGTCAATGAACCACACGCCGTCCGGGAAGCGCGCCAGCAACTCGGTGGCCACGCGCAGTGAAAGCCGCGTCTTGCCCAGGCCTCCCATGCCCAAGAGCGTGACGAGCCGGTACTGGCCCATCTGCGCCTTCACTTCACGCAGCTCGCGCTCGCGGCCGACGAAGGAGGTAACCTGCTGGGGCAGGTTGTTGGGGATCTCATGCACGGGGCGCCACTGCTCTTGATGCAGCATCACGCGGTAGCCCTTGTCGCCGTCAGGCGGGGTGGTGTGGCTGGCCTCGTCGTCGCCGGCAGCGAAGAGCTCGACGGGGTCGTTCATGCCCTTGAGCATCCAGTGCCCGTGCGGCTGCATCGGCAGCGTGGTGTCGTCGCCAAGGGCATCACGCGCAGCGCTGCTGAGCAGCGTCTGGCCCCCCACGGCCAGCGACATCACGCGCGCCGTGGTCGGCTTGGCCAGGCCGTCAAGTTCGAGCGGCTTGGCGCCACGTGCGATGTCTTCAGCGCTGTTCTCGCGCAGGATCACCGGGCCCACGTGCAGCCCGGCGCGCGCCTTCAACGCTACCGACAGTGACTCCAGCGCGCGGTGGTAGGCCGTGGCGTACTGCACGGCATCAAGGGCGCTGTCGAACATCAACAGCATGCCGTCGGTCTTGTCGATCTCGCGGCCGCGCCAGGTGGGCAGCAGGTCGCGCGCCAGGCGGTCGTGGCCGGCCCAGATGTCGGCCATGGCAGCGTCCCCCAGCTTTTCAGAAAGCAGGGTGCTGTCGACGACGTCGGTGAGCAGAAGGGCGCGAATCTCGGTCATGCAGGCAAGTAGGGCGCTGTGCAGAGTGCGAAGCTGCGCATGCTAGGTGCGCTGGGCAAGGAAGGGAAGGCCGAGGTGGCGGCGGCACCACCTCAAACTCGGGATGACGGACGACGTGCGCCGTCCCAGTCTTAGGCGTGCAAGCTTGCCATCGCCGCCACAAATTCGCTGGCGATAGCCCTCTGGCCAGTATGTTGCAGGCCGCGCAGGCGCCACTGGCCGGCCACCATCACGTCGCGGAAAGGCTGCGTGGGAGTGGCGAAGACGGCGGCGTCAAGCGCATGCTGGCGTGACAGGCCCAGCAGGGCGGGGTCGGTTTCGTTCAGCACCAGCAGGTCGGCCCGCGCGCCGACTTGCAGACCCCAGCATGTGAACCCAGCCGCCGCCGCGCCGCCTGCGCGCACCCGCTCAAACAAGCGCGCGGCGCTTGAGGGCTGGCCGCTGTAGGGGCTGGCCGCCACGTTGCGCCTGCGCTGCACCAGGCGCTGGCCGTATTCGAGCCAGCGCAGCTCTTCGCTCCAGCCGCGCACGACCTGGCTGTCGGAGCCGATGGTCAAGGGCACATCGGCAGCCAGCCAGCCGTTCAGGTCGGCCAGGCCGTCACCGAGATTGGCTTCGGTGCCGGGGCAAAGCACCACGCCCGCGCCGCTCTTGGCCACGGCGTTGATCTCATCAGGCGTGCTGTGCGTGGCGTGCACGAGCTGCCACCGCGCGTCGAGCGGCGCGTGCTTGGCCAGCCACTGAATGGGGAGGCAGCCGGTGGCGGCCAGGCAGTCGTCGACTTCGGCGGTTTGTTCGGCGACGTGGATATGCAGCGGGCATGTGCCCGCGCCGTCGATCAGCGTGCGTATGGATGCTGGCGACGCGGCGCGCAGCGAGTGGATCGCCAGGCCGGCGTTGGTCAGCGCTCTTTGGCTGTTAGCCACGCTGTCGCGCAGGGTCAGCACGTCGTGCGCGGTGGTCTTGAAGCGGCGTTGGTCTTCGCGCAATGTGGCGTGCTGGAAGCCTGCGCGTTCGTACAAGACGGGCAGCACGGTGAGGCCGATGCCAGCGTCGGCCGCGGCATCGGCCAGGGCCCAACACATGGTTGCGGGATCGTCATAACTTGCACCGTCAGGGGCGTGTTGCAAGTAGTGGAATTCGCACACCTGCGTGTAGCCACCGCGCAGGAGTTCCACGTACAAGTGCGTCGCCACCGCGCGCAACTGTTTTGGCGTGATGCGCAGCGCGACGCGGTACATGCGGTCGCGCCAGGACCAGAAGTCGTCGTGCGCGCCGTCGCGGGTTTCAGCGTGGCCGACGAAGGCGCGCTGGAAGGCGTGGCTGTGGGCGTTGACCAAGCCTGGCAGCGCTGCGCCGCCCAGCCGCGTGGCGTGTGCGGGGCAGGGCGTCTCTGGGTTGATGGCCGACCAGTGGCCACTGGCGCCCACCTGCAGTACCACGCTGTCGCGCCAGCGAGCGCCCACCCACGCTTGCGGCGCCCAAAGCAGGTCAGGCTGCATGCGGCCGCCAGTCGATCATGGCCTGCACGAGCTGGCGCAAAAGGGGTGTGACGGCGGCTGCGCGCGCCTCGTGCCAGCGGTAGGGTGGAGCTTCCTCCATGTACGCGCGCCAGCACATTTCCAGTTGCACGGCGTGTACACCAAGTGCGGGCGCCCCGTAGTGGCGCGTGATGTGGCCGCCTTTGAAGCGGCCGTTGACCACGTGGCTGTAGTTTGGTGCGGCGGCAAAGATGGCACTTAACTTGGACGTTAGCGACGCGGCGCAACTCGCACCCGCCGCCGTGCCCAGGTTCATGTGCGGCAGCTCGCCCTCGAAGAGCCAGGGCAACTCGCTCTTGATGCTGTGCGCGTCGAAGAGGACGGCGTGGCCGTGCGCGGCGCGCAGGTGGGCGAGCTCCTTGCGCAGGGCATCGTGGTAGGGCTGCCAATAGTTGGCCACACGCGCTTGCACGTCGCCTTCGCTGGGCGTCTTGCCCTCGCGGTAGATCGGCTCGCCAGTGAAAAAACGTGTCGGGCACAGCTCGGTGTTGTTGCGGCCGATGTACATCGGCTGGTTGTCGCTGGGGCGGTTGAGGTCGACCACAAAACGGCTGTGGGTGGGGACGAGCAGGCTGGCGCCAAGGTCGTGCGCAAAGGCGTAGAGACGGTCAAGAAACCAGTCGGTGTCTTCGACGTCGAGCGCGCGGGGCACCAAGCGCGGGAGTAGCGCCGGCGGGATGAAGGTGCCGACGTGCGGCATGCTGATGAGCAGGGGCTTGGTGCCTGCGTGAAGGGTGAAGATGGGTGGCGTCATGCCGTCGACCCCTTCCCGAGCCCTGCCCCTTCCAGGGGGCGGGAGCGCGTCAACACGCCGGCGTGATAGCGCTGGCGACAAGGGTTGTGGCCGAAGCGGTAGGCCAGCTCGCGCGGGTGTTCGGCGTCCCACACCACGAAGTCGGCGCGCTTCCCGGCGACGAGTTGGCCCCGGTCTTTCAAGCCAAGTGCTTCAGCGGCGTTCACGGTGACGCCTTTGAAGGCTTCCTCGGGCGTCAAACGAAAGAGCGTGCAGGCCATGTTCAGCATCAGCAGCAGCGACAACGCGGGGCTCGAGCCGGGGTTGTGGTCGCTGGCGATGGCGATAGGCACGCCGGCCTCGCGCAAGGCTTGCATCGGCGGCAGCTTGGTTTCGCGCAGGAAGTAGTACGCACCCGGCAGCAGCACGGCCACGCTGCTGGCGACCTTCATGGCAGTGATGCCTGCGATGGATAGATGCTCGAGGTGGTCACACGACAGCGCGCCGTAGCGTGCGGCCAGCGCCGCGCCTTCCAAGTTGCTCAGCTGCTCGGCGTGCAGCTTCACGGGCAGGCCCAGGGCCGCGGCGGCCTTGAACACGCGCTCGGTTTGCGCGGCCGTGAAGCCGATGCTGTCGCAGAACACGTCGACCGCATCCACCAGGCCAGCCGCGTGTTGCGCGGGCAGCCAGGCGCATACGGCGTCGATGTAGTCGTCGCCGCGACCTTCGAATTCGGGTGGCAAGGCATGCGCGCCGAGCGATGTGGTGCGCACGCTCAGGCTGAGCTCTTGGCCCAAGCGCCGCGCCACTGCGAGACAACGTGCTTCGTGCTCGGCGGTGAGGCCATAGCCTGACTTGATTTCCAGCGTCGTCACGCCATCGTTTATGAAGCATTGCGCGCGCTTGGCGGCACTCTGGAACAAGGCCTCGTCGCTGGCCGCACGCGTGGCCGCCACCGTTGAGCGGATGCCGCCACCGGCGCGCGCGATGTCTTCGTAGCTCGCACCTTGCAGCCGCAACTCGAAC
>JANMMH010000077.1:0-11918 GCA_031373055.1 Rubrivivax sp.
GCCCGCGCTCTCAGCGTTCACGGCGCCAGCTTGGCGAGTTCGCGCTTGAGTGCGGCGACGTCGCTTTCCTTGCGCAGGATCGCAGCCTTCATGCCCGCCACGCGGTCGAGATAGGTCTGGTAGTTGCGCTCGCTGCCCAGCCGTTCGGGCTCGCCGTTGTTGAACTCTTTGAGCTGCGTGGCGAGCTGCTCTTCGGCGCGGCGCAACTCATCAGTGAGGATGCGTTTGGCGTCGGTGTCGCGCGCCTTTTGCGCCGCCGGGTCGACGCGCGTTTCGCCCGGGCGCGACGCGGCATTGGGCACCGAGGCTGCGGCCGGCGCTTTGGGCTTGGGCACCTGCACCACCGTCACCGCCGCGCCTTCAATTGTGCGGCAGCCGCGCTCCTTGGCTTCGCGCTCGGTGATCTGGTCGGTATAGAGCACGGGGTTACCGGGGCAACGGTAGACGGTGCCCTGGGCCATGGCGCCAGACATAAGTAGCCCGGACAAGGTGGAAACACACAGGCGTTTCATGCGGCTTTCTCCATGGCGGCGGATTGTGACGCAGTGACCTTCTCCCTAGGCGTAACGACAAAAGGGACGGCAAGCCGTCCCTTTTGCGTCGCGCCGAGCCTGAATTACAGGCTGTAGTACATGTCGAACTCAATCGGGTGCGTGGTCATGCGGAAACGCGTCACTTCCTGCATCTTCAGGTCGATGTAGGCGTCGAGGTAGGCGTCGGTGAAGACCCCCCCCTTGGTCAGGAACGCGCGGTCCTTGTCCAGGTACTCCAGCGCCTGGTCCAGGCTGTGGCAGACGGTGGGGATCTTCGCGTCTTCCTCGGGCGGAAGGTGGTACAGGTCCTTGGTGGCGGCTTCGCCCGGATGGATCTTGTTTTCCACGCCGTCCAGCCCGGCCATCAAGAGCGCGCTGAAGCCCAGGTAGGGGTTGCACAGGGGATCGGGGAAACGCGCCTCGATGCGCCGGCCCTTGGGGTTGGCCACGTACGGAATGCGAATGCTCGCTGAACGATTTCGCGAGCTGTACGCCAGCTTCACCGGCGCTTCAAAGCCAGGCACCAGACGCTTGTAGCTGTTGGTGCCAGGGTTGGTGATGGCGTTGAGTGCACGGGCGTGTTTGATGATGCCGCCGATGTAGAACAGCGCAAACTCCGACAGCCCCGCGTAGCCGTCACCCGCGAAGAGGTTCTTGCCGTCTTTCCACACGCTCTGGTGCACGTGCATGCCGCTGCCGTTGTCGCCCACGATGGGCTTGGGCATGAAGGTCGCCGTCTTGCCGTAGGCGTGGGCCACGTTGTGGATCACGTACTTCTGCAACTGCAGCCAGTCGGCGCGCTGCACCAGCGTGCTGAACTTGGTGCCGAACTCGTTCTGGCCCTGGCCGGCAACCTCGTGGTGATGCACTTCCACCGGGATGCCCAGCGATTCGAGGATCAGGCACATCTCGGAGCGCATGTCCTGAAAGCCGTCGACCGGCGGCACCGGGAAATAGCCGCCCTTGACGCCCGGGCGGTGGCCCATGTTGCCGCCCTCCATCGTGGCGCCGCTGCTCCACGGCGCTTCTTCCGAGGTGACCTTGGAGAAGCAGCCCTGCATGTCAACGTTCCACTGCACCTGGTCGAAGATGAAGAACTCGGGCTCGGGGCCGAAGTAGGCCGCGTCACCGATGCCGCTGCTCTTGAGGTAGGCCTCGGCGCGCTTGGCCAGCGAGCGCGGGTCGCGCTCGTAGGGCTTGCCGTCGCCGGGCTCGAGCACGTCACAGGTCAGGATGATCGTGGGCTCTTCGAAGAAGGGGTCGATGTTGGCGGTGTTGGGGTCGGGCATGAGCAGCATGTCGCTGGCTTCAATGCCTTTCCAGCCGGCGATCGACGAGCCGTCGAAGGCGTGGCCGGCGGTGAATTTGTCTTCGTCGAAATGCGACACCGGCACGGTGACGTGCTGCTCTTTGCCGCGGGTATCGCTGAAGCGGAAGTCAACGAACTTGATCTCGTTGTCCTTCACCATCTTCATCACGTCGGCAACTGTCTTCGCCATGGAAAATCTCCTGTCGGGGGCTTGTGGGTATGGGTGGGAAGCTCGTGCGCCGGGCACAGAGCGCGCGCGGGAAAGCTCAAAAGAATGTAGCAGAAAGCATGCCTGGGGCCGCCCGATGGCGGTGCGTCAGAGGTCCGCCGGCTGGGCGGCCGGGTCACCGATGGCTGCGAGGCCGCCGTCAGGCCCTTAGGTGGTGCGAACGGCGCAGCATCTTGGTGCGCATCAACGCACCATCTCAGGGCCTAGAGACGCGCCCTGGGCCAGCAACCCGTCGCGCAGGGCGGCGAAGGCTGCGTCGAGCGGCAGGCCTGCGGCCTTCACCCCAAGCTCGATGTGTCGGCCCCATTGCGGGTGGTCCACGCTGGGCAGGCTGAAAACCTTGATGCCGGCGAAGCGCGCTTCGATAGCCTCCATCAGCGGCGTGAGCGCAGCTTCCATCGCACCGAAGACGATGACCGAGCGCTCGGCCGCCGCCGGGCCGCCTTGCAGGTGGGCATAGCGCTTGTCCAGTACCCACTCGATCATCGGCCAGGCCATCACCGGGAAGCCGGGCACGAAGTGCACGTCGCCCACGAAGAAGCCGGCGATCTTGTTGAAGGGGTTGGGGATGATCGATGCGCCCACGGGAAACACGCCCATGTTCAGCCGGTGCTTGTTGTCGTCGCGATCGGGCTCGTAGGGCTTGCCTTGCTCGGCAGCGACATCACGCATGCGTTCCAAAATGAAATCACGCGCCTGCGGGTGCAGCGCGAGCTCGACGCCGAGTGCCGCAGCAGCGCATTGGCGCGTGTGGTCGTCGGGTGTCGCGCCAATGCCGCCGCAAGAAAACACCAGGTCGCCGCTGGTGAACGCGTCGCGCAGCGCGGTGGTGATGTGGCCGCGGTCGTCGCCCACATAACGTGCATACGACAGTGACAGCTGGCGCGCGGCGAGCAGCTCGATGACCTTGGCCAGGTGCTTGTCTTCGCGTTTGCCCGAGAGGATTTCGTCGCCGATGATGATGAGGCCGATGTTCATGGTGGAGAGAGCGGTGACGAGAGGATGGGTGACGAAGGGTCCAGGGGCACGAGCGTGGGCACGGAATTCGGCGTGCGCAGCCGCAAGCGCGCCAACTCAGCCAACGCGAAGTGCGCAAACCAGCAGGCGGCAAACGCAAACACCAGCGTGTACAGCCACACCGAAACCACGATCAAAAGCGGCGCGAACACGAGTGCAGCCGCGCTCAGCGCCCACACCACCGAAGGTGCAGCGCCGAGGTAGCCGCAGACGATGCCGATCAACAGCAGCCGCCAGCGCTGCTCGTGCACAAGCTGTCGCCGCTCATCGGCCGAGGCATGCGCGGCGAGCACGTCGAAGGTGAAGACGCGGCAGGTGAGCCATCCCCAAATCAGCGGCGGCAAGATCAGCACCAGCGGCGGCACAAACCACAGCGGGATGCTCAGCACGAGTGCGATGAGTGCCACCACCGTGCACGTTAGCGACCACAGCAGGCTTTGCCACCAAGACGCACCCTGGCGGCGCTCAAGGTCCGGGAAGCGCCGCTGCACCACCAGTGCCACGATGGCCGGCGTCATCAGCGTGGCCACCAGCACCAGCGCCAGCACCACCACCAGCGGCACCGCCAGCGCCACCAGGATCATCGGCGCCATCAGCGTGTGCAGCTTGGCGCCGCCCACGGAGTCGAGCCAAGCCATGAAGCTGGCCACCAGCTCCCACTGCTCTAGTGTGGCGCGCAGCGCTGCGATGGCGTCTTCCCAATACAGCCAGCCCAGACCAAACACCGCGCCGCCCGCAAGCAACAGCGGCGCCACCGACCACAGGATGACACGCGGGTGCACGCAGTAAGCCACGGCGCGCCAGAAGGCGTCGAAGAGCGGATTCATGCGACGAGGATAAGGCAGCGTTGCAGAGCTCACGCCCGGCCGAACATGCGCATCACACCCAGCCACTGCTGGGCGAAAAAGCCGCGGCCGTAGTCGCGTGCGCCTTGCTCGGGCAGTTGGTCGCGGATGCCCGTGGGCTCGTACGCATCGTCAAAGCGTGCCGTGCCAAAGAGCATGTCCCACACAGGGAAGAGCACGGCAAAGTTGTGGCCGCCCAGGCTGCCCGGGCCGCGCGACTCATGGCCCACGCCGATGCTGTGGTGCAGGCGGTGAAAGCGCGGGCTGACCAGCACGCGGCCCAGCATCGGGCCGAAGCTCAAACGCACATTGGCGTGCGACAGGCTCTCCAGCAGCTGCGTCAGCGCGACCAGCGCCACAAACTGCGCTGGCGGCACACCCAGCCCGACGGCCAGCAGCACAAAGACGCTGTCACGCAGCAGGTCGTCAAGAAGATGGTTGCGGTTGTCGCTCCACATCGTCATCTGGCGCTGGCTGTGGTGCAGCGCATGCAGCTGCCACCACCAGCCAAACTGGTGCTGCGCGCGGTGCAGCCCGTAGTCGACGAAGTCAAAGACCACGAGGTAGATCACGAAGCTGATGAGCGCGTGCTCGGTCAGGCCCGGCACAAGCGCATCAAGCGCATAGCCTTGCACGCCTTGCAAGCGCAGTGCGCCCACCAGCGCGTCCCACAGCGGGTCGATGCTGAAGAACAGCAGCAGGCGAAACAGCCCCAGGCGATGGATCAGCGTGTAGATGATGTCCACGCGCACGGCCGCGCGGTCGCGCAGCGGCTCCACCGGGCGCCAGCGCTCCAGCGCGTGGATGACGGTGAGCATCACCACCAGTTGCAAGACGCCCACGAGCAGCCAGCCCGTGGCGCGGTAGCCCTCGGCCAGCACACCGGCCATGCCGGTGGCGAACATGACAGGCTGCACGGCCGCTTCAAAGAGCCACTGCTGGATGTCGCCAAAGAGGCTGAGCAGGCTGTCCATGTCTAGCGTGGCGTGCGCGCGGCGCGGCCCAATTGCGGGTGCTCGCGCAGCGTGACGAAGCACAGACCACGCTGCTTCAGGCCTTTGATCAAGGGCTCCAGCACCGCCGGCGCCCAGGCGTCCTGGCGCGACCAGATGCCCAGGTGGGCGAGCAAGATGTCGCCCGCGCGGATGTCGCGCAGCGCGCGCGCTAACAGCTCCGCGTTGGGGAATCGATCGCTGGGCAACTCGTCACCCAGAAAGCCGGCGTCGGCCCAGCCGACATGGGCCCAGCCGCAGGAGGCGGCTGCCGCCAGCAGCGGCGGCGAGGTCTTGCCGCCGGGCGCGCGGAAGATCGCCGACATCGACTGGCCGCTCATCACTTTGAGCCGCTGCGCCGGCCGCTCCAGCTCAGCGCAGTACTGCGCCGCGTTCAGCACATGCGGTTTGCCGGCCGCTGCCCCGGCGGTGGGCACCAGACGCATGCCCTCGGCGACGTCGGCACGCCAGACGTCGTGGTTCCACAGGTGCGAGCCAAAGGCGTGGCCCTCGGCCGCGCGTGCGCGCCACCACGGCGCCCATGTGTCGTCAAGGCTCGTGCCGCCGCTGCGCGTGCGCTCGTTGGCCAGAAAGAAGGTGGCCTTTACGTCATGGCGCGTCAGCACATCGGCGATGAGTGGTGCCACTTCCATGTGGCCGGTGTCGAACGTCAGGTAGACGGGCTTGTCGCAGGCCGGGTTGGCTAACACGCAAGTGGTGCTGACCGCCAAACCAGCCAACCAGGCCCACGCCGATTTAGCGAGGCGCATGGTCCAGCGTCCACACACCGTGCGGCGAGCGCCCGACCTCGACTTGCCGCACGACCTGCTTCTTCTCGATGTCAATGAAGCTGAGCTTGCGCGCCCAGCGTGAGCTCACCAAGAGTGTGCGCCCGTCGGCCAGCATCTCCATGCAATCGGGCCCGCCCGGCGCTGGGTACTCGGCCACCGCCGCCAGCGTGTGCAGGTCGATCACGCTGATGGTGTTGGCTACGCGGTTGCTGACGAAAACATGGCGGCCGTCGCCCTTGGCGCGAAAGGCATGCGCGCCCTTGCCGGTGATGATGCGCTTGAGCAGGCGTGGCGCGCTTCCGCTCACGTCATAGGCCTCCACCACGTTCTCGCCCGTCAGCCCCACGAGCAAGGTGCGGTCGTCTTTGCTCAGGTACACATCGGCCGGCATCCTGCCGACCTTGATCGTCCAGCGCGGCGTCTGCGTGGCCAGCTCGATGGCCATCAGCTCGTCGCTGTCTTGCAGCGAGGCGTACACCACCGTGCTGTGGCTGTCGATGAAGAGGTGGCTGGGCGTGCGCGGCGCGGCGATGCGCTTGATGAGCTTGAGCGGCTGCGCCGCAACGTCAGGCTGCCAGCGGTAAAGATCGACATGGTTGAGCCGGTTCGCCGCCGTCACAAACCACTTCATGTCGGGCGAAAAACGCAGGTGATAGGGATCAACGATGTCGCGCACCGTGCGCTGCACGGCGCCTGTCGTGGGGTCGAGAAAGGTGAGTGAATTGCCGGCCGCGTTGGCCACCACCAGGCTCTTTTCGTCGGGCGAAAGGTACAGGTGGTGCGGCTCTTTGCCGGTGGGCACACGTGCGATTTCTTTGAACGTGATGGGGTCGATGATGCTCACGGTGGCATCTTGCGAATTGAGCACAAAGATCGGCCGCGCGGCATGCACTTGCAGCGTTAGCAGGCTTAGCGTCAGCAGTAGAGCGATGGCCTTCATTCGCCGTCATCCCCGCCAAGCACCGTGCCCAGCAGGCCACCGGCCGCAAAGCCACCCAGCAGCGAGCCCTCTTCGCGCGAGCCACCACGCTGCGGCGCGGCGGCAAAGATGCGCGAGGCCAGACGCGAGAACGGCAGGCTTTGCAGCCACACCGTGCCGGGGCCGCTCAGGCTGGCCAGGAACAGGCCCTCGCCGCCAAAGAGTGCCGTCTTGATCTTGCCGACGTACTGGATGTCAAACGCCACCGACGGCGTGTAGGCCACCACGCAGCCGGTGTCTACGCGCAGCAGCTGCCCGGCTTGCAGCTCGCGCTTGAGCAGGCTGCCCCCGGCATGCACAAAGGCCAGGCCCTCCCCTTCGAGCTTTTGCATGATGAAGCCTTCACCCCCGAAGAAGCCCACGCCGAGCTTGCGTTGGAAGGCGATGCCCAGGCTGACACCACGCGCCGCGCACAAGAACGCATCCTTCTGACAAATCAGCGTGCCACCGAGCTGGCGCAAATCCATCGCCAATATCTTGCCGGGGTAAGGCGCGGCGAAGGCCACACGCTGCTTTTGCGAGGCGCTGTTGGTGTAAACAGTGGTGAAGAGTGATTCGCCCGTGACCAGGCGTTTGCCCGCCCCCAGCAGCTTGCCCAGCAGCCCGCCGCCGCCTGCGCCCGAGCTGTCGCCGAAGACGGTGTCCATCTCGATGCCGGCGTCCATGAACATCATGCTGCCGGCTTCGCCGATGGCGGCTTCACCGGGGTCGAGTTCGATCTCGACGAACTGCATCTCGGCGCCTTTGATCTCGTAGTCCACCACGTCCATAGCCATCGCACTTGTCCTTTGCTTGGGCGCGCTGTGGCCCCGCTCGGGGCGATCGTACCCAAGCCCAGCGAGCCGACGTGGCCTCGTAGTCGGTAGCAACTGGTTGCACGGCACACGCGCATCTCAGGACAATGCCGGCGCATGGTGGCGATGCAGGGTTCTTTGGTCTGGGCGGCGGCGGCGGTCGGTGCCAGTGCGCTGGCCATGAGCTTCGTGGGTGCCACGCGGCGCCACTACGGTGGCTGGCGGCTCTGGCTGGGGTCGATGTGGGCGCTGGCTGTGGGCTTGCTGCTCGCCGCGCCGCTGCGGCCCTGGGCCTTGAGCAGTGTGATGGCCGAACTGCTGCTCTTGCAGTGGCCGCTGCTGGCCCTGCTGGGCGTACGCCGATTTCACGCGCGTCTGCCCTTGCCCGGGGGCACACGCATTGACTTCCTCATGGCGCTGGCCACGGGCGGCGTGGTGCTCATCGGCGCGGCGTGGTCGCTTGACAGCGGCCCCGATGCGCTGGGCCCGGCGACCGCCTCGTTGGCGGCCCACCTGTACGCCGCCAGCCTGCTCTTTTGCGGCGGCTCCGGCCGCGACGGCGCCACCTTGCGTGTCTGGGGCTTGGTACTCCTGGCCAACTGCCTGGTGCCGGTAGGTTGGGCGCTGCTGGTGGGTGACGGGGGCATGCCCGCCCTGAGCGTGCGCGCGCATGCCGCCGCCCTGGCCGCGCTGTTGTGCGCGCACATCGCCATGCTGCTCATGGGTGACCGCACCGAGCGCCAGCTGCGCGACTCGCGCCGGCGCCTGCGCTGGCTGGCCAACATCGACGCGCTGACACACGTGCCCAACCGGCGCCACTTCAACGAGCTCGCCACGCGAGCCCTTGCTGCCGACGTGCCCGGCAGCGCGGCCCTGGTGCTCTTCGACGTTGACCACTTCAAGCAGGTCAACGACCACCTGGGCCACGCGGCGGGCGACCGCGCGCTGCGCCTGGTGGCACGCTGCGTGCAAGAGGTGCTGCGCAGCAGCGACGTACCCGGGCGCCACGGCGGCGACGAGTTCGTGCTGCTGCTGCGCCGTGCCAATACCGCCGAGGCGATGGCGGTGGCCGATCGCATCGTCACCAGCGTGCAGGCGCAGGCGCGGCAAGCCGAGCTGCCCACGCTGTCGCTGAGCTTCGGCATCGTGCACCTGCACCGCCACGAGACGCTGGACGACGCCATGCGCCGCGCCGACCAGGCCCTGTACGAAGCCAAGCGCCAGGGCCGTTCGTGCGCAGTGGCGGCCTCGGGGCGCGAGGGCCAGCCCGTCTTCAGCGACAGCCAGCGCGTGGGCCTGCGCGCGGCCTAGGTCGCGCCTAAGCTTGGGCCATGAGTCGGGGCCAAATCGGCGCGCCCGATAATCGGTGCTAACCCGCCGCCGGTGGGGTGACACGAAGGGGCGGACCATGCTGCAGTCGGTGTTAGCCGTCGGCCTGGGAGCCGCGCTCGGTGCCCTCTTGCGCTGGGGTCTGGGCGTGTGGCTCAACGCCAGCTCGCCGCTGATGCCCATGGGCACGCTGGCGGCCAACCTCATCGGCGCCTACTTCGTGGGTGTCGCCGTCGTCGTCTTGGCGCAGCAGCCCGAGCTGTCACCGGCCTGGCGGCTCTTCATCATCACCGGGCTGCTCGGTGGCCTGACCACCTTCTCGACCTTCTCCGCCGAGGTGGTGGCCATGCTGCAAACCGGGCGCCTGCTGCCCGCCTTGGCCACCACCGGTGCGCACCTGGCGGGCTCTTTGTTGCTGACCCTGGCCGGCATGGCAAGTGCCGGCTGGTGGCGGCGTGCCTGAGCGCTTTGCGGGCAACCCGGCGCGTGGCCTACCCCTGAGGTACAGCGTTAGGGCTGTACCGTTGGCTAGCATATTAGTTGCGCGCATGGCACACCGGTGCGTTGCGGCGTTAGCAGCCTTGTCGAATAGCCCTATGATCGCGCCCAAAATCGACACAGGGAGCCCGGCATGACACCCTTCAAGACACTTAAAGGCAGACCATGAAATTTCGTACCTCTGTGATCTTCACCGGCAAGAAATTCAAGGTGCCGCAAGGCATCCAGCGCATCGATGTGCGCTCCACCCACGGCTGGCAGTTGCGCTACGCCGGCACCAAGTTCTTCAACGACGGCACCACCGACGGCAAGGGCGCGGTGGCCTCGCTGGCGGCGGCCAAGAAAGAGCTGCTGGTGCGCATCAACAAGGTGCCAGCACCTTCACTGCTGCAAAAGCAGCCCAACCAGACCAAGGGCAACGACCTGCCGGTGGGCATCTCCGGCCCCATCGTGCGCCTGCGCCCGGGCTCCAAGGTGCGTGATTGCAGCTTCTCGGTGTCGGTGCCCTCGTACGGCGCCAAGCCGCGCCGGCGCTCGGTCTACATCGCCACCGAAAACACCTTCACGCAAGAGCGCTACCAGGCGGCGTTGCAGCGCGCGCTGGCGATGCGCAAGGAAGCCGAAGTGCAGTACGAGAAAGACGCGACGAAAGCCAAACGCGTCGACGCGAAGATCCTCAAGGCGGCTTGAGTAACGGATCGGTGTGCGGCGCCTGCGGCTAGAAGCTGCAGGCGCTGTTGGCAAAGCCCACGAACCAGCCGACCAGCCAGACGAACAAGAAGATCATGGCAAAGCCCAGCGCGGCGGGCGTGCGCGCGTGGCGCTGGAAGGCGCGGCGCAAGGTGTAGGGCATGGCCAGCAAGAGCAGCACGGCGAAGACGCCGACGCCGACGTAGGTCGCCAGACCCCACTCGCAGCCAAACGGCGCGACCACCATGGCCAGACCGAGTTGCAGCAAACACAGGGCGGCGACGATGCTGTAGGCAGTGGTACGGCGTCTCATGGCTTGCAGGCTTGGTACATGGTTAGAGGTTCTCGGGGGCGCCACAGGCCGTGATGGCAGGCGCGCAACTCGAACCCGATTGGACACCGATGGTAACCAGCAAGGCCGAGGCCAAGGTCTTCGCTGGGCACGACTTACAACACCTGCCCTGCATTCGCGGGGGCTCCGCAGCATTCAGCGTCATTGCGACGTTAGCTGGGTGGCAGGCGAAGCCTCAATTCGAGCATGCACCTTGGCGCAGCGTGGCCGGAGTTTTGCCGGCGCCCACCTCCGTCACTGGATTTCAGCGCGATCGTTCCGGCGTCACCCGAGCATGAAAAGTGAGTGGTGATGACCCGGCTTCTCTCGCTTTGATGTCAGACGCAGCGGCACACAATGCCTTGGTCGATGGCGACAACCGACCGCAGCACTGGGCGGAGTACCGGAACCCGTGCCCGGCGCCGTCAACACCGTTTTGAAATTGGAAAGGGCCACCTTGCGGTGGCCCTTTTGTCGTGCGGCTTTGAATGCGTCAGTCGGCCGCGAAGCAGTAGAACTGGCCCGCGCCACCCGTGCTGCGCAGCGCGTCCATGCCGCAGCCGCGCGTCTGGTGCGACGAGTTCCACGACAACGCCCAAGCGTCCGGCACCAGGCCTTGGCGGTCGTGGTGGCCGATCATGGCCACGCTCTCGCCGCTGAGCGTCCAGTTGCCGCAGGTCAGGTTCGGCGCGGGCGAAAACGCCGTGCCATCCGGGCGCGAGCCGGTCAGGATGTCGTGCTGGTTGGGCGTGTCACCACTGCCGTTGTCGACCGCGCCGCGCTCGGTCAAGGCTGTGGCTTTGGTCAGGTTATTCGCGCCGTGCAAATGCTCGACATCGCGCGCCACCATCTCACCTTTGGCGTTGAACCACGGGCCTTTGCCGATGCGGTCGCGCGCGTTGACCGCAGGCGTGGCCGTGCCGCCGGTGGCGGGCGCGGCCACGGCGCTTGTGCTCAGGTAGGCGCGCCAGGTGCGCTTGCCGGCACCGGCGTCGCCCGCGAGCTTTTGGCAGTGCGCGTCGGCGCCGGCCAGGCCGCCCAGGTCAGCACCTTTGCCGGGGCCGGCGCTGGTGAGGAAAAAGCCCATGGGGCCTGTGGTGGGGCCGGTCGCGCAGGCGACCAAAAGGGCTGCAGCGGCCACGGTGCTCAGGCCGATAAGGGTGCGGGTTCGGGTCATGGTGGGTCTCCTGGTGGGGTGCGCATCAAGGGCCAATCCCTCACGCGCCTCAGAAGACATTACGCGGCAGAGCGCCTGCTTCTTCCTCAGGAGTTACCCGGCTTCTTCTTCGGCGGCGGCATGCCCGGACGTGGTGGCAGCCCGGTGTGCTGCGTCAGGATGCGTCCGCGCGTCACCGTTGACGTGCGCGTGCCCACGGCGGTGGAGTTCTTGCGCCGCGCCGACTGATAACTGCCATCGGTAGCGGGCTGGAAGCTCGGGATGAGGTGGTGCTTGGCGTTGCCGATGAGGTCGGCGCGGCCCATCTTCTTCAAGGCCTCGCGCAGCAGCGGCCAGTTGTTGGCGTCGTGCCAGCGCAGAAAGGCTTTGTGCAGGCGCCGGCGTTTGTCGCCACGCACGATGTC
>JANMMH010000083.1:0-5077 GCA_031373055.1 Rubrivivax sp.
GTCTACTTGGGTGGAAGTTTGTGGGGTGGCGTGACTGTCGCCGCGCTCGTGGGCATGGCCTTCGGCCTGCTGCACGGCGTGCTCACCGTGTGGCTGCCGTTGTCGCAACATGTCGCGGGCCTGGGTATCACCTTGCTCGCCACCAGCCTGGCCAGCTTCGCCTACCGCGTGAGCTTCCCCAAGGTTGACAGCCCGCCCACCATCACCGCCTTCGCGCCGATGACGTGGCTGCCAGTGCCGCTGCTGAACCAGCTCACCGCGATGACCTTGCTCGCGCTGCTGGCGGTGCCTTTGATCGCCTGGCTGCTCTACCGCACGCCGCTGGGGCTGGCCTTGCGCATGGTCGGCGAGAACCCGGCGGCGGCCGAAGGCCAAGGCTTGTCGGTGGTGGGCCTGCGCCTGGGCGCAGTGGTCGCAGGCTCGGCGCTGATGGCCGTGGCCGGCGCTTTTCTTACGCTGGCAGCCTTCAACGCCTTCTACTTCAACATGGTCAACGGCCGCGGCTGGGTCTGCGTGGCGCTGGTGGTGTTTGCCTCGTGGCGGCCGGGCAAGGCGCTGGTGGGCGCGCTGCTCTTTGCTTTTTTCGACGCGCTGCAATTGCGCTTGCAGCACGCCGGTGCGGGCGCGCTCGGCGTGTCGCTGCCCTACCAGATCTACCTCATGCTGCCCTACGCCATGGCCATCGTGGCGCTGGTGCTGGTGGCACGGCGCGCGGCTTATCCGCAGGCGTTGATGAAGCCTTATCGCAAGGGTGAGCGCTGAGCCAAACCTTTGGGCAGGCTGACCAAGGCCACGCCGCCGAGCACCACCATGGCAGCCACCACCAAGCGCAAGCTCAAGCTTTCGCCCAGCAAGGCGACACCACCTAACGCAGCAAGTACGGGCACACAGAGCTGCACGGTGGCGGCCTGCGTGGCGCGCAAGTGCGGTAGCACCGAGTACCAAATGGCGTAGCCAGCGCCCGAGGCCAGCGCGCCCGAGGCAACCGCGTAAGTCGCGCCCGAGCCGTCCCATGCGAAGTGCGGCAAGGCCAGCCCACTCAAGGCCAATGCCGGCAGCACGGCAAGCTTGAAGTTGCCGGCGGTCACTGCCAGCGGGTCGGTACTGGCACGTCCACGCAGCGAGTAGACACCCCAGGCCACACCGGCCAGCACCATCAGCGCGCCGCTGCGCCAGCTTGGCGCGGCCACACCCGGCAACAGCAGGTAGACCAGCCCCGCCATCGCCAGCAGCATGCCGGCAGCCTGGCGTGGCGCCAGCCTCTCGCCGCGCCACAGCGCCGTGCCCGTCATCAATAACTGCACCGTGCCGAAGAGAATGAGCGCGCCGGTGGCAGCGGTGAGGCCGAGGTAGGCGAAGGAAAACGCGGCAGCGTAGGCCCACAGCGCCAGCGCCGAGATGGCGTCACCCTTGTGGGGACGCTGCGCCGCCGCCACCACGCCACGCCGGTACACCAGCCACGCCAAAAAGAGCGCGCCGCTTAGCAGGCGCAGGAGCGTGAAGCTGGCCGCGTCGATGGTCGTGTCGCGCAGCGCCGCGCGGCACAGCAGCGAGTTGCCGGCGAAGGCGCTCATCGCCAACGCCGTGCGCAGGGCCAGGTTCAACGGAGCGTCAAGCTCGCTTCAGGCGAGAGTCAGCGCGGCCGCACCGAGCTGATGCGGTCGTTCAGCGCCTTGTCGATGTTGTAGCGCCCCGGCCCAAGCACGATGCAGCGCCCGCCGTAGTCGATATCGGTGCACAGCTCCCATCGCCCGCCCATGACTTCCACCGACGACACGCGGTCGTTGAAGTTGAGCTGCATCAAACTGGTCACGGCTTCGCCAATGAACTGCTCGCGGCCCTGGTGGTCACCATGCTCAAAAAGCACGATGCCGCCATAGCTGGCCAGCGGCCGGTTGTCGACGCCGCCCACCGGCCGCACGGACGACACCGCCTGATGAAAGCGCCCGCTGAAGACATGGCGCCCCGGCCCGAGCACGATGCACTCACCGTTGTAGTCGCCGTGCTCGCAAAACTGCCAGCGCCCGCGGGTGATTTCCACCGCCGTGGCCAGGTCATTGAAGGCCTGGTTCCTGAGCTGGTTGCTGGCGGCCGACAAGGCCAGGCGCTGGCCTGAGAAGTTGGCGTGCTCAAACAGCACCACGGGCTCGCCTGTGGCCGCGAAGGGCGGCGGGAAGCGACCCGGCTGGCCCGGCTGGCCAAAGCCAGGTTGACCAGGAAAGACTCCGACCGGCGGTGCCGGTGGCGGAGGCGGCGCGTTGCCTGCGACCCACGCCGCATTGCGCGCCGACATCAAGCTGCCGCGCAGCGCTGGCGGCAACTCGGCATAACGCCCCGGGCCCACGGTGATGCAAGCGCCACGAAACTGCGCCTGCGTGCAGAACTCCCAGGAGCCGTTACGCACCACCACCGAACTGATGCGGCCACCAAAGCTGTAGGCCGCAAGGTCGGCGGCTTCCATCGACAGCGTGAGGCGCATGCCGCCAAAACGCGGCTGGTCATAGAGCTCGATGTCTTGCGCCAGCGCGGCGGGGGCAAAAGCCGCCGCTGCGCAGCTAAGCAGCAGGGCACTCAAGGCGTGCCAAGGGCGTGAACGGACGGAGGTCTTCATGGTGATTCCTTGGTTGCCGAGGGTGCGACGAGTGACGAACTACGAACGAAGAGTGCCCCAACGCGCGGCCGCATGGTGTCGTGCACCTGCGCTTGTTTCAATCTGCGCTGCGTGCATGGCGTCGGATGTGGCCAAGTGTGGCATCGACCACGCGCCTAGAGACCAAGCTTGCGCGCATCCAGCGCCCCAAGCGTCGTCGCGTTCAGGCTCTGGATGTAGAGCTTGCCGCCATGCTCGGTGACGGCGGTGGTTTCGGGGTAACTGCCGCTGGGGTCTTGCAGGTCAACGAGCACCTTGCCGTTTTCATCGAACGCGAAGACATGGCCATAGGCCGGCGGCACCGGCCACAGCGCCTTGGGCAGGCGCAGTGCCAGCGCGCGCAGCCAGGGCTTGCCGGCGTTGTCGTCGATGAACGCGCCGCGCGGTTTGGTCAGCCCCGTCCAGATGCGGCCCTGCTCGCCGCGCATCAGGTTGTCGGGGTAGCCGGGCAGGTTGTCGAGCAGCACACGCGCGCTCTCAATCGGTTGGGCAAGTGCTTTGCGCGCGTCAACGCCTTGGGCTTCGATGCTGATCTTCCAGATGCGGTACTCGCCGGTTTCGGCCACGAAGAGATGGCGCTCATCGGCCGAGAGCGCCACGCCGTTGGCGAAGCACAGGTTGTTGAACATCACGCGTGTGCGCTTGGCGACGGGATCAAATTCGAGGATGCGGCCGCTGCAGCGGTGCTCCAGGATGTCCAGCACGCTGGCGTTGAAGGTGCCGCCATGGGCCTTGGCGCCAAAGCGCTGCGAGGCGTCGCTGAAGTAGATGCGCCCACTCTTGGCCACGACCACGGCGTCGACATAACGCAGCGCGTCACCGCCCACGTTGCTTGTGAGCACGTCAACCCGCGCGCCCGCACCACGGCCTTTGACGCGCAGCAGCGCGCCGTGGTCACCGGCCATGGGGTCGGCCACGATCAAGCTGCCCTCGACGTCGAAGTCGAACCCCAGCGGGCGGCCACCCGTCTCGACCACCACCTCGCGCCCGCTGCCGTCGAGCTTCATGCGCACGATGTGGCCACGCTGGTGGTCGGCACGGCCCACGGCCATCCAGACCCAGGCCTCGCCCTGGTCTTCACGCACCACCACATGCTCGGGCCCGATGTCGCCGGCCAGTGGCAGGTGCTGCATCCAGGCGAGCTTTTGGTTGACGGCGTGCGGCCCCACGTAGCCCGGCGCCTTGGGCGCTTGCCAGACTGCGGGTTGCACCGGCACGGGCCAGAGGAACAGGTAGGCCGCGAGCAGCGCCAGGCTGCCGGCCAGCCAGAGGGTGAAGGTTTTCATGCGCGCATCGTCGGTGCACCGAAGCCGTCTGTACAGAGGGCTTAGCCGGTGTCGGCGAAATTGGCAGCGCGGCTATCTTGCTGGCGGCGGTAGCGCAAACCGCGCGCGCTGCTCGGCGCCAGCGATGGCCGCCGAAAGCTCGGCGTGGCGCACATCCACCAGCGTGATCTGCGCCAGCAGCACGCGCCAGTGCGTGGCCGCGCTGGCGTAGTCGCGCCGCTCCCAGGCCGCGCTGCCGGCGAGGTCCAGCGCGCGCGGCTGCGCGGCATTCAATGCCAACGCCTTGTCGATCAGCTCACTGGGCAAGCCCATCAGCGTGCGGCCTTGCGCTAGGCCTTGCGCTTCGGCGTATTCGGCCCACACGCCAGCGTCGCGCGCGACTTTGGTCGATGCAGCAAGGGCTAGCCGAAAGCCCTCTGCGGCCAGCGCATAACGCTCAACCTGCACGTGCTGGCGCGCCTGCAAGACCAGCGCACGTGCATCCTTGGGGTGGCGCTGCAGGTGCCGCTCCAAGACTTCGGCAGCGCTGGGTTGCGCGGGTGGCTCGCCAGATTCCCACAGCAGCGCCGCGCTGGTGGCCAGCACCGCGACCGCGACCGCGCCCAGCCAAACCGTCTTCACTTCGTGCCCGCTGCCGTGTTGGCTGCAACTGGCGCGAGTCGCCGTTTGCTCATCGCTTCGTCGAGCAGCTTGATGCCGGCCTGCGAGATCGTCATGCCCTTGTTGATCGAGTCTTGTGCCTGATCGGGGTTGTGGAAGTCGCTGCCAGGGGACGCCGTCCACCATTCCCAGTGCACATGGGCTTCGCAGCGCGAGCCGCGCGCGTAGTCGAGCACGCCGGGCTCCACGCCCAGGTTCTGCGCCTCTTCGAATTTGTCGACGAAGCGCGTCAGCCAATACTCGGCCTTGCGCAGCTTGCCCTGGAACTTGTTCTTCATCGAGTCGATGACGTACACCGCCTGCTTCTCGTTCCAGCTCTTGTGGCAGGTAAGACAGGTTTCCTTGATGTAGTGCCGGGGCGAGGTTTGCCAGTGCGAGGTGTAGGTCTTGCCGGTCTTGGCGTCTTTCACCTTGGGCATGTGGCAGCCGCTGCACTCGACCCCTTGCTTCTGGTGTGTGCTGCCGTAGTAGGTCTCGGCGT
>JANMMH010000086.1:0-6524 GCA_031373055.1 Rubrivivax sp.
GCTCATCATCGGCTCGTTCTTGCGCAAAGACCACCCGCTGTTTGCCCTGCGCCTGCGCCATGCCGCGCGGCGCGGCGCCAAGGTGCACAGCCTGCACGCGCTCCACGACGACTGGCTGATGCCGATGGGCACGCAGATGACAACGGCACCGTCGGCGTGGTTGAACGCGCTGGCTGAAATTGCGGCGGCTGTGGCGGCCACGCAAGGCGTTGAGGCGCCCGTGTCGGTGGAATCCAGCGAACAAGCGCAGGCGATTGCAGCGTCGATGCTCACGGGCGAGCGCCGCGCCGTACTGCTGGGCAACGCCGCCGTGCAGCATCCGCAAGCCGCGCAGCTGCTTGCGCTAGCACAGTGGATCGCCGCACACACAGGCGCCACCTGCGGCTACCTCGGCGAGGCCGCGAACACGGTGGGCGCGCAGCTGGTCAACGCCATGCCAGGGCAAGGCGGTTTGAACGCCGGCCAGATGCTCACGCAGCCGATGAAGGCTCTATTGCTGCTGAACCTGGAGCCCACGCTCGATACGGCTAACGCCCAAGCTACGCGCGCCGCCTTGGCCGCGGCCGGCCTTGTCGTCGCACTCACCAGCTTCAAAGACGCGGCGGTCGACAACGTCGACGTGATGCTGCCGATCGCGCCGTTCACCGAAACGGCGGGCACCTTCGTCAACGCCGAAGGCCGTGCGCAAAGCTTTACCGGCGTCGTCAAACCACTGGGCGATACGCGCCCGGGCTGGAAAGTCTTGCGCGTGCTGGGCAACCTACTGGGCCTGCCGGGCTTTGATTTCGAATCCAGCGAGGATGTGCGCTCCGAGGCGTTGGGCGACTTGGACACATTGCCCGACCGTCTGAGCAACATCGAAGCTAACAGCCAAGTGACGCTGATCCCCGATGCCGGCAACGGCACCGGCCTGCAACGCATCGCCGACGTGCCGATCTACGCGACCGACATGCTCGTGCGCCGCGCGACGTCACTGCAACTCAGCGCCGACGCGCGCGCACCCGTGGTCAGCGTGCCAAGCCACCTGTGGCAGCAACTCAAGCTCGAAGTGGGCGGCAGGGTGCTCGTGGCACAAGGCCAGGCCGCCGTGGTGCTGCCCGCGCGTGAAGACAAAACGCTGGCACCCAACGCTGTGCGCGTGGCTGCTGGCCATCACGCCACGTTGGCGTTGGGGCCGATGTTCGGCGCCATCACGGTCGAGAAGGCTTGAGTACCGTGTTCGAGTCGCTGCATGCCTTCGCCAACGGCTTCTTCGGCCTCACCTTGTGGCTGGTGCTCTGGAGCTTGATCAAAATCATTGCCGTGGTGCTGCCGCTCTTGGGCTGCGTGGCCTACCTCACGCTGTGGGAGCGCAAAGCCATCGGCTGGTCGCAGATCCGCCCAGGCCCCAACCGTGTGGGCCCCTACGGCTTGTTGACGCCGATTGCCGACGCCGTGAAGCTGATCTTCAAAGAGATCATTCGCCCCACGGCCGCGAACAAGGGTCTGTTCTTCCTGGCCCCCGTGATGACCATCATGCCGGCCCTCGCGGCCTGGGCCGTGGTGCCCTTCGGCCCTGAGATTGCCCTGGCCAACATCAACGCCGGCTTGCTGTTCTTGATGGCCATCACCTCGCTAGAGGTCTACGGCGTGATCATTGCCGGCTGGGCCTCGAATTCGAAGTACGCCTTCCTTGGTGCCTTGCGTGCGTCAGCGCAAATGGTCAGTTATGAAATCGCGATGGGCTTTTGCCTCGTCGTCGTGCTCATGGTCTCGGCCAGCATGAACCTTTCTCAAATTGTCACGCTGCAAGGCAAGGGCATCTTTGCCGACCTTGGCATCGGTTTGCTGTCGTGGAACTGGCTGCCGCTGCTTCCCATCTTCCTCGTCTTCTTCATCTCGGGATTGGCCGAAACAAACCGCCACCCCTTAGACGTCGTCGAAGGCGAATCAGAGATCGTCGCCGGCCACATGATCGAATATTCGGGAATGTCGTTTGCCATGTTCTTCCTGGCCGAGTACGCCAACATGATCCTCGTCTCGATGATGACGGTCTTGTTGTTCCTGGGCTGCTGGCTGTCGACGTTCGGCTTTCTCGACTTCATTCCCGGCTGGATCTGGCTGGCCATCAAAGTCTTCGTCGTGGCAACGATGTTCCTTTGGGTGCGCGCCACCTTTCCGCGCTTTCGCTACGACCAGATCATGCGTCTGGGTTGGAAAATCTTCATACCGGTGACGCTGGTGTGGCTGGTGGTGGTGGGTCTGTGGATCCAGTCACCGCTGAACATTTGGAAGTAGAGCGATGTCTGCCATCACTGCCGTTCGAGATTTGCTTTCGCCTTTCATGCTCACCGAGCTATGGAAGGGCATGGCCATCACGGGCCGGCATTTCTTTTCGCGCAATATCACGGTGCAATTCCCCGAAGAGAAAACCCCGCAATCCCCACGCTTTCGTGGCCTGCACGCGCTGCGCCGCTATGAAAATGGCGAAGAACGCTGCATTGCCTGCAAGCTGTGCGAGGCGGTGTGCCCGGCGCTGGCCATCACCATCGAGAGCGAAGTGCGTGACGACGGCAGCCGGCGCACCACGCGCTACGACATCGATTTGACGAAGTGCATCTTCTGCGGCTTTTGCGAAGAAAGCTGCCCGGTGGATTCCATCGTCGAGACGCATGTCTTCGAATACCACGGTGAAAAGCGCGGTGATCTCTACTTCACCAAAGACATGCTGCTGGCCGTGGGCGACCGCTATGAAAAAGAAATCGCCGCCAGCCGCCAGGCCGATGCGGCCTACCGCTGAAGCGCGAATGCGTTCATGAACACGATCACCGCGCTGTTCTACGTCTTCTCGGCCGTGTTGCTGGTCGCGGCCTTCGCCGTCATCACGGCACGCAGTACCGTGCACGCCGCGCTCTTCTTGGTGTTGGCGTTCTTCAGCGCGGCCTGCATCTGGATGTTGCTGCGTGCTGAATTCCTGGCCATCACGCTGGTGCTGGTCTACGTCGGCGCGGTGATGGTGCTCTTCCTCTTCGTGGTGATGATGCTCGACATCCACAGCGACGCGTTTCGCGAAGGCTTCTGGCGCCACTTTCCACTGGCCGGCATCGTCGGTGCACTCATTGCATTAGAAATGGCGCTGGTGCTGATGCAAGGCCATCGCCAAAGCGAGGCACCTGCAGCCACCGCCTACGCATTGCAGATGGGTAATACCAAGCTGCTGGGCATTGAGATCTACACCAAGTACTTGTACCCGCTGCAAGTTGCCGCCGTGCTTTTGCTGGTGGCCATCGTGGCGGCCATTGCGCTGACGCTGCGCAAGCGCAAGGACAGCAAGCAGATGGACCCGAGTGAACAGGTCAAGGCCAAGAAGGCCGACCGTGTGCGCTTGATCAAGGTGCCGGTGACCAAGGAATTGCCTTCGCTGCCGAAAGAAGGGCCGGCAGCATGAGCCTCGGTCCCATCACGCTTGGCCATTACCTGTCGCTAGGTGGGCTGCTCTTCGCCCTCTCGGTGGTCGGCATCTTTCTGAACCGGCGCAACATCATCGTGCTCTTGATGGCGATTGAATTGATGCTGCTGGCGGTGAACTTGAACTTCATCGCCTTCTCGCATTTCCTCGGCGACATGGCGGGCCAAGTGTTTGTGTTCTTCATCCTCACCGTGGCAGCCGCCGAGTCGGCCATTGGCTTGGCCATTCTGGTCGTGCTCTTCCGCAACCGCGAGTCGATCAACGTCGAAGAGCTCGACGAGCTCCGAGGCTAAGCATGGCAGCAACCCTTTCACAGAACCTGCTGCTGACAGTGCCCCTGGCGCCGCTGGCGGGCGCCTTGCTCGCCGGTTTGGCCGGCAAGTGGATCGGCCTGCGCGGTTCGCACATCGTCACCATCCTTGGTGTGCTGATCTCCTTCATCTGCTCGATGGTCGTGCTGCGCGCGGTGGGCGGCGAGGGCGCGCGTTTCAACGCCACCATTTACGAATGGATGGTCGTTGGCGGCCTGAAGATGGAGATCGGTTTCCTCGTCGACGGCCTCACGGCGATGATGATGTGCGTGGTGACTTTCGTGTCGCTGATGGTGCACGTCTACACCATCGGCTACATGGAAGAAGACGACGGCTACCAGCGCTTCTTCGCCTACATCTCGCTCTTCACCTTCAGCATGTTGATGCTGGTCATGAGCAACAACTTCCTGCAGCTCTTCTTTGGCTGGGAAGCAGTGGGTCTGGTGTCGTATTTGCTGATCGGCTTCTGGTTCAAGAAGCCCACGGCGATCTTCGCCAACATGAAGGCGTTTCTCGTCAACCGTGTCGGTGACTTCGGCTTCATCCTCGGCATCGGTTTGATCCTGGCCTACACAGGAACCTTGAATTACAGCGAGGCATTTGCCAAAGGGCCCGAACTCGCGAAGATGATCTTTCCAGGCACGGACTGGATGCTCATCACCGTCGCCTGTATCTGTCTCTTCATCGGCGCGATGGGCAAGAGCGCGCAGTTCCCGCTGCATGTGTGGCTGCCTGACTCGATGGAAGGCCCGACACCTATCTCCGCGCTGATTCATGCGGCCACGATGGTGACGGCGGGCATCTTCATGGTGGCACGCATGTCGCCACTGTTCGAGCTGTCGGACACTGCCTTGAACTTCGTGCTGGTGATCGGCGCCATCACCGCGCTCTTCATGGGCTTCCTGGGCATCATCCAGAACGACATAAAACGGGTCGTGGCCTATTCGACGCTGAGCCAGCTCGGCTACATGACGGTGGCCCTGGGCGTCTCGGCCTATTCGGTCTCGGTCTTCCATTTGATGACGCACGCCTTCTTCAAAGCGCTGCTGTTCCTGGCCGCAGGCTCGGTGATCATGGGCATGCACCATGACCAGGACATTCGCAACATGGGTGGCCTGCGCAAGTACATGCCGCTGACGTGGATCACGGCGCTGCTGGGTTCACTGGCCTTGATCGGCACGCCGCTCTTCGCCGGCTTCTATTCCAAAGACAGCATCATCGAAGCGGTGCACGCCAGCCAATTGCCTGGTGCCGGCTTTGCGCTCTTCGCGGTGACGGCGGGGGTCTTCGTCACGGCCTTCTATTCCTTTCGCATGTATTTCCTGGTCTTCCACGGCGAGGAGCGCTTCCGCCATAAACCGCACCCAGGTGAGCCCGACCACGCCGACGAGCATGGCCATGCGCACGTGCATGTGCCGCATGAGTCGCCGTGGGTTGTCACCGCACCTTTGTTGTTATTGGCCGCGCCTTCGGTCGTGATCGGCTTCATGGCGATCCAGCCCATGCTCTTTGGCGACTTCTTCAAAGACGCCATCGTCGTCGACGCTGCCAAACACGGTGCGATGAAGGCGCTGGCCGCCAATTTCCACGGTGCGGCCGCAATGGCTTTGCACGGGCTGATGACGGCGCCGTTCTGGCTGGCGCTGGGTGGTGTCGTCACGGCCTGGTGGTTCTATTTGAAGCAGCCATCCATTCCAGCCGTCATCGACAGCTATCTTAAACCCGTGCGCACGCTGCTTGAGAACAAGTACTACATGGACTGGTTCAATGAAAACGTGTTGGCGCCGGCCGCGCGTGGCCTGGGCCGCGGGCTGTGGAAGGGCGGCGACGGCATGATCATCGACGGCGCGATCAACGGTTCGGCGCGTGGCATCGGTGGCTTGGCGGGCCTCTTGCGCCAGCTGCAAACCGGCCATCTGTACTGGTACGCGCTCGTGATGCTGCTGGGCATCTTCGGTTTCATGACCTGGCGGCTGTGGCCTTTCCTGGCCGGCAGCGCTACGTGACCCGCGTCATTCGAGAGTTAGAAGAGAGACAAGAACAATGGGTTTGTTGAGCGTCGCGATCTGGCTGCCTATTGCATTCGGTGTGCTCTTGTTGGCCATTGGCCGCGACGAGCAGGCCGGCATGGTGCGCGTCGTCGCCCTCATCGGCGCAGTGGTCTCGTTCCTGGTGACCATCCCGCTCGTCACCGGTTTCGACAACGCCGCATTGCCCATGCAGTTCGTCGAGAAGCTGCCCTGGATCGAGCGCTTCAACGTGCACTACCACCTGGGTGTCGACGGCATCTCGGTGTGGTTTGCGCTGCTCACCTCGTTCATCACGACCGTCGTGGTCATCAGCGCCTGGGAAGTCATCGAAGAGCGCGTGGCGCAGTACATGGGCGCGTTCCTCATCTTGTCGGGCCTGCTCGTGGGCGTGTTCTCGGCGCTCGACGGCCTGCTCTTCTACGTCTTCTTTGAAGCGACCTTGATCCCGATGTACATCATCATCGGCATCTGGGGCGGGCCCAACCGTGTTTACGCAGCCTTCAAGTTTTTCCTCTACACGCTGCTCGGTTCACTCTTGATGTTGATTGCGCTGGTGTACCTGTACTTCAAGTCGGGTGGCAGCTTCGACATCCTGACCTGGCACAAGCTGCCGCTGCCGCTTTCAGCGCAGGCGCTGCTGTTCTTCGCCTTCTTCGCCGCCTTCTCGGTCAAGGTGCCGATGTGGCCGGTGCACACCTGGCTGCCCGACGCCCACGTCGAAGCACCCACCGGTGG
>JANMMH010000088.1:0-1567 GCA_031373055.1 Rubrivivax sp.
TGACGCGCGTCACGCCGTTGTTGTTGAAGAAGCTCTCATGCGTCTTCATGACGCCCGAGTCGAGCACGGCGATGCCGATGCCGCTGCCGTCGAGGCCGCTGTAGCTGGTCTTGGTGCTGCCGGTGCGCACGTTGCTGGCCAAGGCGCCAGTGATCGACTCCAGCGTGCTGGCGGTGCGCGTGGTCACGCGGTTGGGCGACACGCTGACCACATCGCTGCGTTGCGCAATGGCGTTCAAATGGCCACCGTTGAGCTGAACCGTGAGGCTGCGCAGGCTGGGGAAGACCGCATGCACCGAGCCGCCGCGTTGCAGCACCCAGCTGCGCAGTGCGGTCATCTGCAGATCGGTGTCGTTGCTGACGACAACGGCCTGCACCGTGCGCCCACCCGCGAGGTCACGCGACCAGTTGGGGCGCTGCGCCTTGCTGGAGACGAGCTCGTTGTGAAGGTCCTGCGCGACCTTCTTCTCTTTGGTGATGTTCAGTGCCTGCGCATGCGCGGGCTGGACCATCAGCACGCTGGCCACGGTGGTCACGGTGGCCAAAACCAGGAGGGTGAACGCCAGCGGCTTGAGCAGTCGGCGGCGTTCGATGAGAACGGTGAAACGGGTAGACGTTGTCATGGCGGGGGTTCCTGTAGGTGGAAAGGGAAACATCGAGCACCGTGCCGATGTCGCGCTTTGCAGCTTTGCGGCTGGCTCATGGGCCACCCCCGCGAAGTTCTTCATCACAGCTGACCTAGGCCACCCCCGCGATGAAGCGTGACGCCATTGTTGAGCGAAGTGGCCAGCCGTTACCAGCCCCCAAACCGCGAACTAGCCCTGGATCGCGGGCTTATTTCGCGCTTTCCGAGCCCGCATGGGGTGGTGCGATCAGCGCGCGCCGAACACCGCCGTGCCCACACGCAGCAGCGTCGAGCCCTCGAGTACGGCTGCTTCGAGGTCGGCGCTCATGCCCATCGACAGCGTGTCCAGGCCAAGGCCATGGGCGTTGAGTTGCTGTTGCAATTCGCGCAGGCGCCGATGCGGATTGCGCTGCTCGGCGAGCGTTGCAGCGGGCTCGGGTATCGACATCAAGCCGCGCAGCCGCACCTGTTGCGGCGGCAGCGCGGCCACCTCTTGCGCCAAGGCCAAAAGCGCGTCGGGGTGGACGCCGCTCTTGCTGGCCTCACCGCTGATGTTGACTTGTAGGCACAGCTGCAGCGGCGCCCGTGTGGCAGGCCGCTGCGCCGCCAAGCGCTGGGCGATCTTCAGCCGGTCCACCGTGTGCACCCAATCGAAGGCCTCGGCCACAGCCCGCGTCTTGTTGCTCTGCAAAGGGCCGATGAGATGCCACTCGATCTGCGCGCGCAGATCGGACAGTGCCGCGATCTTCTCCAGCGCTTCTTGCACATAGTTCTCGCCGAACGCGCGCTGCCCGGCGGCAACGCCCAGGCGCACGCTTGCGGCCTCAAAGGTCTTGCTCACGGCCAACAGGCTCACGCTGTGCACGCTGCGGCCAGCATCGTGACAAGCGTTTGCGATGCGCGCCTGCACTTCTTGCAGCTTGGCTTCGATGTTCCCCATAAT
>JANMMH010000099.1:0-3438 GCA_031373055.1 Rubrivivax sp.
GCGGCGTCCAGCCACGGTGTCATGTTGAGCTTTCTTGCAAGGCGCCGGCCACCACCTGTCGCGGGCTGGCAGTCATGTTAATTCGGCCACCCACCACGACCTGGCAAAGCGCGTGACGAGACCCGCCGACCCCAGCCGACGCGGCCTCTTGCGCAAGGCTTCGGCAGCCGCGTCGGCCAGCCTTCTCGGCGTCGCCCTACCCCAGGCCGCCAGCGCCTTCGAGCGCGGCCGCCTCTCCGTCTGGTACGACTACAACGGCGGCGCCGGCATGCGCCGTGTGGCGCAGCGCTTCGGGCAAGCCACGGGCATGGGCGTCACCGTCGAAGGCCCCGAAGATCTGCCCACGCGCTTTCGCCGCGCGGCCAGCGCCGGCAAGGGCCCCGACGTATTTGCCTACGCGCACGACCAGGTCGGTGAGTGGACGGGCGGTGGCCTGCTGCGTCCCGTCACGCCGAGCGTTAGCGCGCTGGCCGACCTCAACCCCATGGGCCTCAAAGCCTTCACCTCAGGTGGCCGCCTGTGGGGCTACCCGCTCAACATCCAGGCCGTGCATCTGGTCTACGACAAGGCGCTGGTGAGCACGCCACCGACGACCTGGGACGAGGTGTTTGCACTCGACCGCGAGCTCGTCAAGCATGGCCGCAAAGCGATCCTGTGGGACTACAGCAATGGCTACTTCACCTGGCCGCTGCTGGCCGCGCACGGCGGCTTCACCTTCGAGCAAGGTGCGGACGGGCGCTTTGATGCCACCCGCTGCGGCATAGCCCACCCCGGCGCCGTCAAAGGCCTGGAGCTGGTGGCGCGCCTGGTGCGTGAAGGCCTGATGCCCGCAGGCGCGGGCTACGCCGACATGGAAGCGGCCATAGTCAAAGGCCAGGTGGCGATGATGATCAACGGCCCCTGGAGCTGGGTGAAATTGCGCAAGGCCGGCATCGATGTCGGCGCCGCGCGCTTGCCCATGCTCGACGGCCGCCGCCCTGTGCCCATGGTGGGCGTGACGGGCGTGATGATCAACCGCGCCTCGCCCCACCGCGAACTGGCCACTGAGTTCATCGAGCGCCACATGCTCACGCTGCCAGGCCTGCGCGCGCTCAACGACGACGAACCCATCGGCGTGCCCGGCAGCCTGGCTTTTTACGACGAGCTCAAGGCCGACACCAAGCTGGCCACCGTGATGGCCTCGGCACAAGACGGGCTGCCCATGCCAAGCATCCCAGAGATGGGCAAGTTCTTCGCGGCCCTGAAGACGGCCATCGACAACGTCACGCAGGGCCGCCAGACCCCGCGTGAAGCGCTGGCGCTGGCCGCACAGCGTGTCGCACAGCGTGCGGCGGGCAAGTGAGCGTAGGGCCATGCTGCAGTCGCTAACACCAAAAGTACTGGCCATCGCATTGGCCGCGCTGGCGCTGTATGGCGTGGTGGCCGTCTACGCCAGCGGCCAAAGCCTGCTTGCGTCGCTGCTCTTGCTCTTGCTGGCAGCGTCACTGTGGATTTACACCTCGACGCGCACGATGGCCGGGCGCTATCTCTTCCCCGGCGTGGCTGCGGCGCAGGTGTTCGTCGTCTTCCCAATGGTCTTCACCGTGGCCACGGGATTTACCAACTACAGCTCGCGCAACCTGATGGACCAAGACGCGGCGCGTGCTTACCTGTTGGACGACAGCTATGAAGTGCCGGGGCCACGCTGCGACTTCGGTTTGCACGGCGACGCTGAGCGCTGGCACTTACGGCTGCTGTGCGCGCAAGACGGCGGTGGCAGCGTTGAGCTGTGGTCGCCGCCTCTACCAATGCTACCCACGCGTGGCGACGCGCCGGTGGTGATGGCGGCCAGTGCCGCGCCTGACGCGACGCCAGCCATGCCACTGCCCGAGCTCATCACCCAGCTGCCCGCACTGCGCGCGCTGCACCTTCAGCTGCCCGACGGCAGCCAGCTGCGCCTGAAATCCCTGCGCGAATTCGCGCCCCTGCGGCCGCTTTATGTAGCCCAAGCCGATGGCAGCTTGCTGCATCAAGTCAATGGCCAGCAGCTACGCCCCAACACCACCAGCGGCTTCTTCGAAACCGACGCCGGCGAGCGCATAGCGCCGGGCTTTCGTGTGGGCGTTGGCTGGCAAAACTACCTACGCATCTTCACCGAGCCGCAGTTCAGCGAACCCTTTGCGCGCATCTTCGTCTGGACCTTCAGCTTCGCAGCACTTACGGTCGTCTTGACAGGGGCACTGGGAATGCTGCTGGCCGTGCTGCTCGGCTGGGAAGCGCTACGCGGCCGCGCCGCTTACCGGCTGGTGCTGTTCCTGCCTTATGCCGTGCCGGGCTTCATCTCCATCCTCGTCTTCAAGGGCCTCTTCAACCAGAACCTGGGCGAGATCAACCTCGTGCTGCACCAACTCTTTGGCCTGCGCCCGGCCTGGTTCTCTGACCCGCTGCTGGCCAAGGCGATGCTTCTCATCGTCAACACCTGGCTGGGCTTCCCCTACATGATGGTGCTGTGCAGCGGCCTCATCAAAGCCATTCCTTCTGATCTGTACGAAGCCGCCGCCGTGCAAGGTGCTGGGCCATGGGCCAACTTCTGGCACATCACCTTGCCGCTGGTGGCCAAGCCGCTGACGCCGCTGCTCATCGCCGCCTTCGCCTTCAACTTCAACAACTTCGTGCTCATTTCGCTGCTGACCGAAGGCCGGCCCGACTTTCTGGATTCGGCCGTGCCGGGGGGCACTACCGACCTGCTGGTGTCCTACACCTGGCGCATTGCGTTTGAAGACACCGGCCAGCAGTTTGGGCTGGCGGCCGCGCTATCGACCGTGATCTTCCTGCTGGTGGCCGCCATCACGCTTTTGCAGATGCGCTTCACGCGCATTGCCGAAGACGCGGCGCGGCGCTAACAACCAAACTGCACGGAGCTCCCAACCCATGCCCATGGTCCAAAGCCGCTCGCAGCGCTGGCGTCTGCTCGCCGCCCATGCCTTCCTTGTGCTGCTGTGCGCGGCCGTGGCTCTGCCCTTCCTGATGGTCCTGTCGGCCTCGCTGCGACCGGGCAACTTCGCCAGCGGCAGCCTCATCCCCGAGAGCTTGAGCCTGGAGCATTGGCGCTACGCCCTGGGCCTGCCCACCCCGGGGCGCGACGGCCAGATGCTCACGCCCGAGCTGCCGGTGCTGCGCTGGCTGTGGAACTCGATCAAGATCGCCATCGCCTCAGGGTTGGTGACGGTGCTGCTGTCCACCACCGCCGCCTACGCACTGGCGAGGCTGAAGTTTCGCGGCCGCAAGCAGATGCTCACGGCCCTGATGCTGATGCAGATGTTCCCCGCCGTACTGGCGCTGGTGGCCATCTACGCCATCTTCGACCGCCTGGGTGGCGCGTTTCCTGCCATCGGCATCAACAGCCATTGGGCGGTGGTGCTGGCCTATTCGGGCGGCATCGCCATGCACGCCTGGCCC
>JANMMH010000134.1:0-5382 GCA_031373055.1 Rubrivivax sp.
TTGGCCGCCGAGCGGATGCCGTTCAAGTTGAGCGTGATCAGTCTGAATGACAAGGAATTCCCCTCATGACGGGTGACGCGGCGAGCGATTCGGCAGACGCCTTGGCGCAAGACTTCGTGCGCTTTGCGCTGGCCAGCGGCGTCTTGCGTTTCGGCGAGTTCAAGACCAAAGCGGGGCGGCTCTCGCCCTACTTTTTCAACGCTGGTTTGTTTGATGACGGCGCCAAGCTCGGCGCCGCAGCTTCATTCTATGCACGGCATTTGCTGGCCAGCGGCGTCGCCTTCGACATGCTCTTCGGCCCCGCCTACAAGGGCATTCCATTGGCCGCCGCAGTGGCCGTCGAGCTATCGCGCCTGGGCCGCAACGTGCCCTTTGCCTACAACCGCAAAGAGGCCAAAGACCATGGCGAAGGCGGCCTGCTCGTCGGCGCCAAGGTGCAGGGCCGTGTGCTCATCGTGGACGACGTCATCTCGGCGGGCACGTCGGTGGGCGAGTCGATCCAGATGATTCGCGCGGCCGGCGCCACACCTTGCGGTGTGGTCATCGCGCTGGACCGGCAAGAGAAGGCGGTGCAGGACGGGCGCGACGTGCCGTGGTCGGCTGCACAGTACGTCACAACCCAGATGCAACTCCAAGTGACATCCATCGTTCGTCTTGACGACTTGTTGCGTTATCTTCGTGGTGGGAGTGACCCCACACTGCAAGCCCATGCGGGCGCGGTGCAGGCTTACCGGGATCGGTACGGAGTTTGAATGTTCTTGATGCACGTGATGCGCTGGGCAAGTGACGGTCGATGCCTTGAGGCGATGCGGCTTTCGGTCGCGCGCGTGCCAGGTGTGCTGCCCACGCTGCTGTTAGCCGCCGCCATGCTGACACCTGCCCATGCGGCCGATGCACCGTCGACGCCGGGCATTTACTCGTGCACCGATGACCAGGGCCGCAAGCGCACCTCTGACCGGCCCATCGCCGAGTGCACCGCCAAAGAGCAGCGTGTGCTCAACCGCGACGGCTCGCTGCGCGAAGTCAAGCCGCCCACGCCCACGGCCGAAGAGCGCGCCGAGGCAGAAGCACGCGAGCGCAAGGCCAATGAAGCGCGCATGTCGGCGGCCGAAACCCTGCGCCGCGACCGCAACCTGCTGGCGCGTTACCGCGACGAAGACACACACCGCAGGGCGCGCGCCAATGCGCTGGACACCGGCAAACTGGCCATGAAAGCGTCAGAGCTGCGGCTCGCGCAGCTCGCCGCCGAGCGCAAGCCCTTGATCGACGAGGCAGAGTTCTACAAAGGCAAACCGCTGCCACCCAAGCTCAAGGCCGCGATCGACGCCAACGACGCCGCGCTCGATGGCCAGCGCTCGTCCATGGCCAACCAAGAAGCCGAGTTGGTGCGGGTGAATCGGCTCTACGACATCGAGCTGGAGCGCTTGCGCAAGCTCTGGGCCGGGGCGCGGCCGGGTTCGCTGGGGCCGCTGCGTGGGTCGCAAAGCGAGGCGGCGGTCGCGACCACCGCCGCCGCGACGACGGCGACGGCTGCCACATCGGCAACGTCCCCGGTAAAACGCTAGTGCGGGCACGCCGCTCTTGCGGCCCGACGCTCAGCCCAGCGTCTTCTTCAGCAGTTCGCTGGCCTGCGCCGGGTTGGCCTTGCCCTTGCTGGCCTTCATGACCTGGCCGACGAGCGCGTTGAAGGCTTTGTCTTTGCCGGCGCGGTACTCGGCCACCGATTTCTGATTGCCGGCCACCACCTCGTCAACGATGACTTGCAGCGCCGAGCTGTCGCTCATTTGCTTGAGACCCTTGGCCTCGATCAGCGCGTCGACCTGGCCGCTCTCGCCCCCCCGACCTGACCACAGCGCGTCGAGCACCTGGCGCGCGCCGTTATTGGAGACGGTGCCGTCGATGACACGCCCAATCAACTTGGCCAAGGTAGCGGCGCTGATGGGCGCGGCCTCGATGCCTCGGCCTTCGGCCTTGAGGCGGCGCGAGACGTCGCCCATCAGCCAGTTGGCGGCCAGCTTGGCGGCTTGCGCGCCACCGCCGCAGGCATCACGTGTGGCTTCGTAGAAACGCGCCAGGCCCAGGCTGCTGGTCATCATCAAAGCGTCGTCGGCGGGCAAGCCGTCGTCGCGCACAAAGCGCTCGGCCATCAGCGCCGGCAGCTCCGGCATGGCCGCGCGCACAGCCGCTATCCAGCTCGGCGCGATGATCAGCGGCGGCAGGTCGGGGTCGGGGAAATAACGGTAATCGTGAGCGTCTTCCTTGCTGCGCATGGCGCGTGTCTCGCCCGTGTCGGGGTTGAAGAGCACGGTGGCCTGTTCGATCGCCAAGCCGTCTTCGATGCGGTCGATTTGCCACTGCACTTCAAAGTCGATGGCCTGCTGCAAGAAGCGAAAGCTGTTGAGGTTTTTCACCTCTCGCCGGGTGCCGAGCTCGGCCCCCGGGCGGCGTACTGAGACGTTGGCGTCACAGCGGAAGCTGCCCTCTTGCATGTTGCCGTCGCAGATGCCCAGCCACACCACCAGCGCGTGCAGCGCTTTGGCGTATTCCACAGCCTCGGCGGACGAGCGCATGTCGGGCTCGGAGACGATCTCCAAGAGCGGCGTGCCCGCACGATTCAAGTCGATGCCGCTCTGGCCTTGGTAGTCCTCGTGCAGCGACTTGCCGGCGTCTTCTTCGAGATGCGCGCGCGTCAAGCGCACGGCGCGCTGCTTGCCATCGAGCCGGAACTCGATCTGCCCGCCTTGCACCACCGGGGTTTCGTACTGGCTGATCTGGTAACCCTTGGGCAGGTCGGGGTAGAAGTAGTTCTTGCGCGCAAAGATCGACGGCGACGCCACCTTGGCGCCCACCGCCAGCCCCAGGCGGATGGCGCGCTCGACGGCGCCACGGTTCATCACCGGTAGTGTGCCGGGTAGTGCGAGGTCGACCGCGCAGGCCTGCGTGTTGGCGTCCGCGCCAAAGGCGGTGCTGGCGCCGCTGAAGATCTTGCTGGCGGTGGAGAGCTGGGCGTGGGTTTCCAGGCCGATCACGACTTCAAACCCACGGATGAGCAGGGACGGTGCCGTGGCCATCGTCACACCCCCACCGGCGCGCGCCGGTGCCAGTCGGTGGCTTGTTGCAGCGCGTGCGCGGCGTGCAGCAAAGCCCCCTCCTGAAAGTAGTTAGCCATGAGCTGCAAGCCCACGGGCAAGCCGCCTTCGCCAAAGCCTGCCGGCACGCTCATGCCGGGCAGGCCGGCGAGGCTGGCGGGCAGCGTGAAGATGTCGGCAAGGTAAGTGGCCACCGGGTCGTCGGCCTTGTCGCCAAGCTTCCACGCCACGCTCGGGGCCACCGGGCCGGCGATGAGGTCGCACTCGGCGAAACAGGTCTGAAAGTCGTCGGCAATCATGCGGCGCAGCTTCTGCGCTTGCAGGTAGTAGGCGTCGTAATAACCGTGCGACAGCACGTAGGTGCCGATCATGATGCGGCGCTTGACCTCGTGGCCGAAGCCTTGCGCGCGGCTCTTGCGGTACATGTCGAGCAGGTCGCTGTACTCGGCGGCGCGGTGGCCGAACTTGACGCCGTCAAAGCGGCTCAGGTTGGAGCTGGCCTCGGCCGGCGCGATGATGTAGTAGACGGGGATCGACAGCTCGGTGCGCGGCAGACTCACGTCCACCAGCGTGGCGCCCAGGCGTTCGAGCTCAGCCAGCGCGGCGTGCACGGCGGCGTGCACATCGGCAGCCAGGCCCTCGGGGAAGAACTCGCGCGGCAGCCCGATGCGCAGCCCCGCCAACGGTTTGGCCGAGCTTGCCGATTCACGCGGCTGCAGCATCTGCGCGTGGAAGTCTTGCGGTGCGCGCTCGGCGCTGGTGGCGTCGCGTTCGTCAAAGCCGCTCATGGCTGAGAGCAAGAGGGCGCAGTCCTCAGCGCTGCGTGCCATCGGGCCGGCCTGGTCCAGACTCGACGCGAACGCCACCATGCCCCAGCGTGAGCACACGCCGTAGGTTGGCTTGATACCGGTGACGCCGCAGAACGACGCGGGCTGGCGAATCGAGCCCCCGGTGTCGGTGCCCGTGCTCGCCGGCAGCAGGCGCGCGGCCACCGCAGCGGCCGAGCCGCCGGATGAGCCGCCGGGCACGCGGGTGCGGTCCCAGGGGTTGTGCACCGGCGCGAAGGACGAGTTCTCATTCGTCGAGCCCATCGCGAACTCGTCACAGTTGAGCTTGCCAAGCGTCACCGTGCCGGCCTGCGCCAGGCGCGCAACCACGGTGGCGTCAAACGGGCTGGCGTAGCCGGCGAGCATCTTCGAGCCCGCCGTGCTGGCCAGGCCGGTGCGGGCGAAGTCGGTGACGAAGATGTCTTTGTGCGCCAGCGGCACGCCGTTAAGCGCGCCCCCTTCGCCGCGCGCCGCGAGCGTGTCGGCGGCCTGCGCTTGTGTCAGCGAACGTTCGTGGTCGAGGGCCAGGAAGCTGCCCAGCGCGGCGTCGGCGTCGATGCGCTTGAGCAGATGCTGCGTCACCTCGACGCTGGAGAGCTTGCGCTCGCGAACGGCGCGCGAAATTTCGGCCACGCCCAGCTCGTGGAGTTGGCCGCTCATTCAATCACCTTGGGCACGAGGAAGAGCCCGTCTTCCACCACCGGCGCGCTGCGCTGATTGGCTTCGCGCTGGTTCGTCTCGCTGACCACATCCTCACGCAGGCGCAAGCTCACGCTTTGCACCGCCGACAGCGGCGTGTACAGCGGCTCCACGCCGCTGGTATCGACCGCGCTCATGCGCTCGACGATGGAGAAAAAGTCGTTCAGTTGCGTATGCATGGCGATGGATTCGCCGGCGGAAAGTTCCAGCCGCGCCAGCAGCGCGATGCGACTCACATCGGTCGTAGAAAGGGGCATGTTGTGGGGTGACTTTCGGGGCTGGCGGACATGCGAACAGGCACGCGAGAAGGCCGATTGCCTAGAGGTGATGCAGTATTATCCCCGGTTACTTTTTACGCATGACGCCACCGCCAAGTTGCGGCATCGTTGCCTGCCGTCGCCGACGGCCCCGCGCCACGTTTTACCTTCGGGCTCTGCCCGCCAAGCCCCCGCCATGTTCGCCAATCTGCGCCGCTACTTTTCCACCGACTTGGCCATCGATCTGGGCACTGCCAACACGCTGATCTACGTGCGTGACAAAGGCATCGTGCTCGACGAGCCCTCCGTCGTTGCCATCCGCCATGAAGGCGGCCCCAACGGCAAGAAAACCATCCAGGCCGTGGGCCGCGAGGCCAAGGCCATGCTGGGCAAGGTGCCCGGCAACATCGAGGCCATCCGCCCGATGAAAGACGGCGTCATCGCCGACTTCACCGTCACCGAGCAGATGCTCAAGCAGTTCATCAAGATGGTCCACCCGCGTGGCATCTT
>JANMMH010000180.1:0-8843 GCA_031373055.1 Rubrivivax sp.
GCCAGCTTGTCGACCGACTCCTTCATCTCTGCCGCGTCCTTCCAGGAAACCACGCGCGTGCTCACCGAGGCTGCCATCATGGGCAAGCGCGACGAGCTGCGTGGCTTGAAGGAAAACGTCATCGTGGGCCGCCTCATTCCCGCAGGCACCGGCATGGCCTTCCACCAGGCCCGCAAGGTCAAGGAAGAGATGGACGAGGGCGAGCGCCGCGCCATTGCGATGCAAGAAGCTGAAGAGCTGGCGGCCGCGCAAATGGCCCAGGTGGACGCTGCCACGGCGGCGGCGGCCACGGCCACCGACGGAGCGGCCTAACGCCGAACTTGTGCGGTGTCATGGGGGCGGCTGCGGCCGCCCTTTTTTATGGGGCACGGCGATGTGCCCAGGGGAGATGATGATGAGGCTGAATCGTTCGATGACGGGCGACTGGCGGGCGCTGCTGGGGCTGGTGGCACTCTCGCTCAGCAGTGCGTGCCTGGCGCAGGCACGTCTGGTCGAGGTGGTGGCGGCGTCCAAGCCGGCTGTGCTGGCCGTGGGCATCTACAACGCCACCGCCAGCCCACGTTTCACCATGCGCGGCACCGGGTTTGTGGTGGGTGACGGCCGCTCCGTCATCACCAACGCGCATGTGGTGGCCGAGCAGCCCGGCGACACCAACTTCGGCACGCAGCTGCGTGTGCGCATCGTCGCGGGCCTCGTTGGCCAGCCCGAGCGCGTGGCCACGGTGGTGCGCACCGACGCGGCGCACGATCTCGCCTTGTTGCGCATCGAGGGCGACCCGCTGCCGGCACTGGCCCTGGGCGGACCTGATACGGTGCCCGAAGGCACGGCCATCGCCTTCATCGGCTTCCCCATCGGCAGCACGCTGGGCATGTCCCTCGTGACGCACCGTGGCATCGTCGCCTCGGTGCCTAACATCGTGATGCCACCGCCGAGTGCGCGTCAGCTCACCGCGCGCGCCGCCGCGCAAATTCGCGACGGTGCCTTCGCCATCTACCAGCTCGACGCCACGGCCTACCCGGGCAACAGCGGCGGGCCTTTGCTGGACGTGGAGAGCGGCCGTGTCATCGGCGTGCTGAACTCCGTGCTGACCAAGGGTGTGCGCGAGACGGCGCTATCGAACCCCAGCGGCATCAGCTATGCGATACCGGTGCGGCATGTGCTGGACTTGCTGAACACGCCGCGCTGATGCGCGCAGAACTTCAGACGCGAGATCAAACGCGGTAGTAGGCCCGGTACCACTCGACAAAGCGCGCGATGCCGCTTTGAATCGACGTGGCCGGCGCAAAGCCGACCCAGTTGGCGAGTGCGTCGACATCTGCGTAGGTGGCGGGCACGTCGCCGTCTTGCAACGGTAGCAAATTCTTTTCAGCCTTGCGGCCAAGGGCGCCTTCGATGCAGCCGATGAAGTCCAGCAGCGGCACCGGGTTGTGGTTGCCGATGTTGAAGACGCGAAACGGTGCGTAGCTGGTGGCGGGGTCGGGCTGCTCCGCGTTGAATGCCGGATCGGGTGTGGCGATGCGGTCGGTGACGCGGATCACACCTTCCACGATGTCGTCGACAAAGGTGAAGTCGCGCCGCATCTGGCCGTGGTTGAAGACGTCGATCGGCCGGCCTTCAAGGATGGCCTTGGTGAAAAGGAACAGCGCCATGTCTGGCCGCCCCCAGGGCCCGTAGACCGTGAAGAAGCGCAGCCCCGTGGTGGGCAGACCGAAGAGGTGGCTGTAGGTGTGCGCCATCAGCTCATTGGCCTTCTTTGTGGCCGCGTACATGCTCACTGGGTGGTCGACGCTGTCGCGCTCGGAAAACGGCATGCGCGTATTGCCACCGTAGACACTGGAGCTCGAGGCATAGACCAAGTGCGCGACCTTGGTGTGGCGGCAGCCTTCCAGGATGTTCATGAAGCCGACGATGTTGCTGTCGACGTAGGCCTGCGGGTTCTGCAGCGAGTAGCGCACGCCAGCTTGCGCGGCGAGGTGGATCAAGCGGTCGAACTTCTCGGCGGCGAAGATCTGCTCGATGGCCGCGCGGTCAGCCACATCGGCCTTCACGAAGCGAAAGTTCGCGTGTGGCTGCAAGCGTGCCAAGCGGTCGAGCTTGAGCTGCACCTCGTAGTAGTCGTTCAAGTTGTCCAGGCCGACGACCTCGTCGCCACGCGCCAAGAGGCGCAGGCAGGTGGTCATGCCAATGAAACCGGCGGCGCCGGTGAGCAGGATCTTCATGCGGGAGGAGCGGCCCTGATGCGGGGCCGAGAGGGCGCTAGAACGCAGCGAGTTTATCGATCGTGGCGCTCAGTGCTGGCGCGATATTCGGCGAAAGTCGGCAACACCAGCCGGCTGCCGGGCTAGTCACCGCGCCGGCTCAAGGCCGCCGCGCCAGCTCGAAGATCAAGGCCTTTGGCAAGGCCTCGGCCAAAGCGTGCTTGGACACACGCGTGCGTTCGCGCCCGAGCACGTTCATGACCTCAAACGGCCGGCCCTGCTCGGCGATTTCGATGAATGGCAGCGCCGGCGCGTCGTGCATCAGCTCGGCCATCAAGCGCTGCATGTGGCCACCGCCCAAGGCCGACTCGTAGACGATGGCGTGCGGCAAACCACCGGCGCAGAACTCGCGGGCTTCGTCGACGGTGCTCACGAAGTCGAGCATCACGCCCATGGAGCGCACCACCTCGCGCACGGCGGCGCGCACCTCGCGCTGGGTCGACACCACCAGCACATGGCTGCCGGCCAAGGGCTTGGAGTTGCCACTGAGCGTGTGCACCGCGTCTTTTTCCTGACCGAGGTCGAGCAGCGTGTCCAGCGTTTCACTGGTCATTTGCGTCCTCGGGAAGCCGAGGGTCAACACCGTGCGCTCGCTGCGATCCTGACGCTCAAGTGTCAGGCCCAGCACGTGCGCACAGCGCTCCACGAGCTGCCACGACATCGTCTGCAGACTCGCCGCCACGCGCGGTGGTGCGCTGCCAGGCGGCAGGGTGTCGCGGCGGCCGAAATCGAATGCCACCTGCAGCTGCGCTTGCGCCGGCCAGGTCTTCACTTCCACGGCGAGGTCAATGCGCGAGATGGCATGCTCGAACGACCAGTCAAGCACGCCTTGCAGCATCGAAAAGAGCAGCGTGGCGTCGCTGCGCACGCTGGCGGGATTGAGGATCTGCTTGACTTCCAGCGCACGCGCGGCCATCTCGCGGCTGCGCTGCGACAGTGCCTCGCGCAGCATGGTGGTGAGGTCAAGCTGTTCTTCCGACAAGCGAATGCGACCGCTGGCCACACGGCTGACCTGCTGGCCGAGCATGCCGGCGCGGCGCGCCGACTCGATCTCGTCGCGCAGCGCGCGCAGGCTGCTGCGGTCGATGCGGCCGCTCAAGGTCAGACTGTTGACGCGCTCTAGTGCCGACGACATCGCCTCGGCGACTTCACTGCCGACTTGCGCGACCAGGTCGAACGCGTCGAATTCAGCGACCTGCGAGGGCGCTGCGCTCGCCTCTGGGGCGGTCTTGTGGGGGTCGTGGTCCGGTGTCATTTCGCGGCAAGGATACAGCTTGATACAAGTGACGTTCATGCTCGGCGCCGGGGCCCGGTTTGTCGACCCCGAGCCCCGGGGGGTGAAGACCCATCTGCCACACCGGCTTGCCGACAAAGTCACGCGCAATCGGAGCCGGGATCGAAGCGATCGCCACCGGGCATCGCGAGAAGTCCCCTCCGATGACAACGGGATAATGCTGCGATGCCCCAACCATCTTGTCTTGGCCAGACCCGCAGCACGCAGCGCCTGCGCTGCCTGGGACTCTTGGGCTTGATTGGCCTGCTTGCCTGCACGCCGGCGCTGAACTGGCGCGAGCTGCGCCCCGAAGGTGGAGGCGTGCAGCTGCAGCTGCCTTGCAAGCCATCGACCTTCGCGCGGCCGCTGCAGTTGCAAGGCGTCGCGGTGGACTGGAAGCTGATGGCGTGCAGCGCTGGCGAGCAGACTTGGGGCTTGGCGTGGGGCGACTTGAAAGACCCGGCGCTGGTCACGTCAGCGCTGTTGGACCTGCGCGCCACAGCACAGCGCAACCTCGCCGCGCCGGAGGCACCCACCTTGCCGTGGGCGCCGCCGGGCGCCACACCCAATGTGCAGGCCGCGCGCGTGCGGCTTCAGGGCAAGCTTCCCGATGGCAGGCCCGCTGCGCAAGAGCTGGCCGTGTTCGCCCGCGGCACCGCGATCTATCAGGCCAGTGTGATGGGCGCTCAGGCCGTGCCCGAGGCGGCCGCGCTGTACTTTGCTTCGCTGCGCGTGTGGTGACGCCAGGCGTGTTGCCGGGTGACGCCACAGGCGCCGGAGACGCCGGTGGCGGCATCACGCGCGCTGCCGCTGTCGCCATTTTCCTGAGCTTCGCTGCCGCCTACTTCCTCTCCGCGTTGCTGCGCGCTGTCACGGCCACGCTGGCACCAGTGTTCAGCGCCGAGCTCGGTGTCGGTGCGGCGGAGCTGGGCTTGCTGGCGGGTGCCTTCTTCCTGGGCTTCGCGCTCATGCAGCTGCCACTGGGTGTGGCGCTGGACCGCTATGGCGCGCGGCGCGTGTTGATCGCGCTGCTCTCGGTGGCGGTACTGGGTTGCGCTGGTGTCGCGCTGGCCCAAGGCCTGCCCACACTGGTGATGGCGCGCGCCTTGATTGGCGTCGGTGTCAGCGCGTGCCTGATGGCGCCGCTAACGTGCTATCGCCACGTGTTCACACCGGCCGTGCAGCTGCGCGCCAACTCCTGGATGCTGATGTCGGGTTCACTCGGGATGATGGCTTCGACCTTGCCCGTGCAGTGGCTGTTGCCGACGCTGGGCTGGCGCGGTTTGTTCTGGTGGCTGGCCGCGTCTCTGGTGCTGGCCATTGCGGTCATCGCCTGGCGTGCGCCGCGCCATGTCCGAGGCGCATTGCCCAGCGCCGGTGAAACGGACGTTCGCTATCGCGAGATCGTGCGCCATCCGCTCTTTCGCGCGCTCGCGCCGCTGGCCTTCTTCGTCTACGGCGGCATGATTGCGCTGCAGGCCCTGTGGGCCGGGCCTTGGCTAACCCGCGTGGGCGGCTGGAGCGCGCAAGCGGCCGCTGGCGGGCTCTTCGCCATCAACCTGAGCATGCTGGTGGCCTTCATGGCATGGGGCCTATGTATGCCCCGCCTCACGGCACGCGGCTGGGACGCGTTGCGACTCATGCGCTGGGGCCTGCCGCTGAGCTTGGTGGTGCTGTGCATCAACGTGTACGGCGGCACGTCAAGCGGCGCCGGCGCCTGGGCTTTGTGGTGCGTGTGCAGCTCGGTGGTGACGCTGAGCCAGCCGGCTGTCGGGCTGGCCTTCCCTGCGGCACAAGCCGGCAAGGCTCTGTCAGCGTTCAATCTCGTGATCTTCCTCGGCGTGTTTGCGATGCAGTGGGGTATCGGTTTGATCATCGACGCGCTGATGGCCTCGGGCCTGCCATTGACGTTGAGCTTCCAGGCAGCCTTTGCGGCATTTGCGCTGGCCTGCGTGCTGTCGTACCTCTGGTTCCTGCGTGGTGTTGGCGCGGCGCATCGATAATCCACCACCCCACTTGCATCATGGCTGCCATCGTCATCGTCGCCCACGCACCTCTGGCCAGCGCCTTGGCCGGTGTGGCCGTGCATGCCTATCCGGAGTGCGGCGCACAGACTGTCGCCGTGGACGTTGCACGCGACGAGGCACCCGACGATGTCGCGCGACGTGTTCAACAGGCGCTGACAGCGTTGGGTGGTTCCGACATCCTGATCCTGACCGACGTCGTTGGTGCCACGCCCCACATGGGCGCGTTGCGCGCGAGCGAGACACTCGCCAAGGTTCGGCTCGTGGCGGGAGTCAATGTGCCGATGCTGTGGCGCACGTTGTGCTACCGCCACGAGGCACTCGAACAACTGGTGGCGCGCGCCACCGACGGTGGTCGGCTGGGTATCGTGCAGATGGCGTCGACGCGCCCCGCCAACCAGGGCCCCAGTGCCTGGAGCCATGATCAAGACCCACATCACGATCAGCAATAAGCTGGGCCTGCATGCGCGCGCTTCGGCCAAGCTGACCAAGTTGGCCGGCAGCTTTCGCAGTGACGTACACCTCAGCCGAAACGGCCGTCGCGTCAACGCCAAGAGCATCATGGGGGTCATGATGTTGGCGGCCGGGCTCGGGAGCGAGATCGAGATCGAGACCGATGGCGCTGACGAAGAGCTGGCGATGACGGCACTGCGTGCGCTCATTGGCGACAAGTTCGGCGAGGGTCAGTAGACGACACTTCGTTGGTGGGCCGTTTGCCGCGCAAGATGCGCACGATGCGAAGTCCGGCTGCGCTTCATTGAGCCGATGAGCATTCAAGTCTTCGGCACACCGGTTTCACGAGGCGTGGCCATCGGCCGCGCCGTTCTCGTGGCCTCGAGTCGCGTCGATGTGGCGCACTATTTTGTGACGCCAGCGCAGGTTGAGGGTGAAATTGAACGCCTGCGCCAAGCGCGCGATGGCGTCGCCGCCGAGCTGCACGCACTGCAGCGCGACCTCGCCGCCGACGCGCCGCCTGAGCTCTCGGCCTTGCTTGACGTGCACATCATGTTGCTGCACGACGAAGCCTTGTCCGACGCCACCAAAGTCTGGATCAGCGAGCGCCACTACAACGCCGAGTGGGCCTTGTCGGCGCAACTCGAGGTGCTGGCGCGTCAATTTGACGAGATGGAGGATGAGTACTTGCGTGAGCGCAAAGCCGACGTCGAGCAAGTCATTGAGCGCTTGTTGCACGTGCTGGCGCGCAGCGGTCGAAACGCAGACGAAAGCGGCACGGCTGCGCGCGGCGTGAACGGAGCTGCGGCGAGTGACATGACAGGGGAAGACCCGCTGGTGCTGGTGGCCAACGACGTCGCGCCCGCAGACATGTTGCAGTTCAAGCGCAGCGTCTTCACCGGTTTCGTCACCGATGTGGGCGGCACGACCTCGCATACGGCCATCGTCGCGCGCAGTCTAGACATCCCGGCGGTGGTCGGTGCACGCGAGGCGAGCCGCCTCATCCGCCAGGACGACTGGGTCATCATCGACGGCGATGTCGGTGTCGTGCTCGTCAACCCGTCACCCATCGTGCTGGAGGAGTATCGATACCGCCGTCGTGCCAGCGAGCTTGAACGCGCGCGATTGGATCGCCTGCGCCACACCCCAGCCGTGACACTGGATGGCCAAGCGATCGAGCTACTGGCGAACATCGAAATGCCTGGTGATGCTGCGGCTGCCTTGGAGTCAGGCGCGGTCGGCGTGGGCCTGTTTCGCAGCGAGTTTCTCTTCATGAACCGAGTGCATGACCTGCCCACAGAGGACGAGCAATTTGAGTCCTATCGCGCTGCGGTAACTGCGATGCGGGGCCTGCCCGTCACGATTCGCACGGTCGACGTCGGCGCAGACAAGCCATTGGACCGCCTCAGCGTTCAGGACCTACGCCACGAGCACGCGCTGAACCCGGCGATGGGCCTGCGCGCCATCCGCTGGAGCCTGTCTGAACCGGCCATGTTTAGGCAACAACTGCGCGCCATCCTGCGCGCCAGCGCGTTCGGCAAAGTGCGCATCCTGATTCCTATGGTGGCGCATCTTGCTGAAATCCGGCAGACCATCGAGGCGGTGAGTCGAGCGCGACAACAGCTTGATGACAGCGGCAAGTCGTATGGCAACGTCGAGATCGGCGCGATGATCGAAGTGCCGGCGGCGGCGCTGATGATCAATGCGTTCTTGCGCTACTTCGACTTTGTATCCATCGGCACGAACGACCTCATCCAATACACGCTGGCTATCGACCGTGCCGACGAATGTGTGTCACACCTCTATGACCCGTGGCACCCAGCTGTCTTGCGCCTCATTGCCCAGACCATTGCATCCGCCAACGCAGCTGGGCGCGGCGTCAGTGTGTGCGGTGAGATGGCAGGCGACACCGACTTCACCGAATTGCTGCTGGCGATGGGGTTGCGTAGCTTCTCAATGCATCCCGCGCGCCTAGCGGCCGTGAAGCAACGGCTGCTGCGTGCCGACGCCTCTCGCCTGGCCGTGCAGCTACCCGCCTGGCTCGCTGAAGAGGACCCTGGACTAGCCGCTAGGCGCGTGCTGTCGCGACTTCACTAAGGCATGGTGCCGCCTGGCCAACCAAGCTCAATCGGAAACGCTCATCGTTCAAGGCAGCGGCCCTGCGATTTCTTTGATTGACATCGCGCTCACCCACTTCCTCGAGCGAAGCCGCTACCTCGGTACTCCCCAACCAGGGCGGACGCCGGACGCCGGACTCCGACGGCATCGCTGCCCGTCCATGTGCGTTGTCATGAGGATCCCGGACAGCGTGCGCGAGATGCGTGCAGTGGCGAACGAAAGAGGATTTACTTGAAGCCGGCTCCAAATTCTGTGCTACAGTCGCGGGCTTCGCTGATCGCAGGCAAGCTTGCGGTAAACGAGGCAGCAAGTCGGCCTTCCGGCGAGTTGAGAAGAGACCAAGTGCTTGACATTGGATTGAAAAAAATGTCAGAATCGTAGTCTTCGCTGATCACTGGTCAGTGCGCCGAAAGGCAAGCTCTTTAACAACATACAGCCGATAAGCGTGGGCGTTTGAAGGCGAGTGCCAGACAAAACGGATTGACGTGAAAACGTTGACCCACTAGTCAGGTCTCATGACCTTAAACGCTCGCGGAAAAGGAAATGAAGTTCAGAAATGAAGTTCAATTCAATTTCAAAGAGCAAATCAAGATCGAACTGAAGAGTTTGATCCTGGCTCAGATTGAACGCTGGCGGCATGCCTTACCCATTCAAGTCGAACGGTAACGCGGGGCAACCTGGCGACGAGTGGCGAACGGGTGAGTAATACATCGGAAC
>JANMMH010000205.1:0-4997 GCA_031373055.1 Rubrivivax sp.
CTCCGCCGCAGGCACGGCGCAGCGCCAGGCCTTCGTCGCCGACCTTGCCGACGCACAAGTGTTTGGTCCACGCGGCACGCCAGACTTCGCGCGCAGCAGCGACTGGCGCATCGAAGCCGACCGCTTGCTCACCCAGATCAAGACTCCCCATGACGTTTGAGAAAACCCCCGGCTGGCTGGACTGGTACGCCGACCCAAGCAAGCCGCACTTTCACTTGCCCGCAGGCAGCGTCGACGCGCATTGCCACGTCTTCGGCCCCGGTGCCGAATTCCCCTATGCCACCGAAAGAAAGTACACGCCGTGCGACGCTTCCAAGCAGCAGCTCTTCGCGCTGCGTGATCACCTGGGCTTTGCGCGCAACGTCGTCGTGCAAGCCACCTGCCATGGCGCCGACAACCGCGCCATGCTCGACGCCTGCACGGCCAGCGGCGGCAAGGCGCGCGGCGTGGCCACCGTCAAGCGCAGTGTTAGCGACGCCGAGCTTGAGGCCATGCACGCGGCCGGCGTGCGCGGCGTGCGCTTCAATTTCGTCAAACGCCTGGTTGACTTCACACCCAAGGACGAACTGCTGGAAATCGCCAAGCGCATCAAGCAGCTTGGATGGCATGTCGTGATCTATTTCGAGGCGGTGGACCTGCCTGAGCTGTGGGAGTTCTTTACTGCCCTGCCTACCACCATCGTCGTCGACCACATGGGCCGCCCCGACGTGAGCAAGCCCATCGACGGCCCCGAGTTCGCACTCTTCCAGCGCTTCATGCACGAGCACGCCAACGTGTGGAGCAAGGTGACGTGCCCCGAACGTTTGTCTGTCAGTGGCCCCAGAGCGTTAGCCGGTGAACGCGCCGCTTACCGCGATGTCGTGCCCTTTGCGCGGCGCATCGTTGAAACCTTCCCCGAGCGCGTGCTCTGGGGTACCGACTGGCCCCACCCCAACCTCAAAGACCACATGCCCGACGACGGCCTCTTGGTTGACTTCATCCCGCACATCGCCACCACGCCGGCCTTGCAGCGCAAGCTGCTGGTCGACAACCCGATGCGCTTGTACTGGCCCGAGGAGGCGTGACATGGCACTGAACAAACCCTATCTAGACGTGCCCGGCACGACCGTCTTCGACGCCGAGCAGTCGCGCAAGGGCTACCACCTCAACCAGTTCTGCATGTCGCTCATGAAGGCCGAGAACCGCGAGCGCTTCCTCGCCGACCAGCGCGCTTACATCGACGAATGGCCGATGAGCGAAGACCAAAAGCAGGCGGTGCTGGCGATGGACTTGAATCGCTGTATCGCCCTGGGCGGCAACATCTACTTCCTGGCCAAACTCGGCGCCACGCATGGCAAGAGCTTCCAGCAAATGGCCGGCAGCATGACAGGCATGAGTGAAGACGCGTACCGCGCCATGATGATCAGCGGCGGGCGCTCCGTGCAAGGTAATCGTTATGTTGGGGAGAAGGCTTGATGGCCCACATCAGCGCCGGGGTCTTCACCTCGCACGTGCCGGCCATAGGCGCGGCACTCGACCTGGGCAAGACACACGAGCCCTATTGGCAGCCGCTCTTCAAGGGCTACGAGTTCAGCAAAGCGTGGTTGAAGGCCAACACTCCCGACGTCGTCTTCCTCGTCTTCAACGACCACGCCACGGCCTTCAGCCTGGACATGATTCCGACCTTTGCCATTGGCACGGCGGCGGCGTACGAGGTTGCCGATGAAGGCTGGGGTCCGCGTCCGGTGCCGCGTGTGGTGGGCCACCCGGAGCTCGCCTCGCACATCGCGCAGAGCGTGATTCAGGACGACTTTGATCTGACCATCGTCAACAAGATGGACGTCGACCATGGGCTGACCGTGCCGCTGAGTTTGATGTGCGGGCAGCCGCTTGCTGACCATTTCGCGTGGCCGTTCCCGGTGATTCCCTTCGCCGTCAACGTCGTGCAGTACCCCGTGCCCTCGGGCCAGCGCTGCCTGAACCTGGGCCGCGCCATCGGCCGCGCCATCGCCTCGTACGACCAGCCGCTGAACGTGCAGATCTGGGGCACGGGCGGCATGAGCCACCAGCTGCAAGGCCCGCGCGCCGGGCTCATCAACCGCGAGTTCGACCAGGCCTTCCTCGACAAGCTCATCGGCGACCCCGAGGCCCAAGCCGCCGTGCCGCACATCGACTACGTGCGCGAAGCCGGCAGCGAAGGCATCGAGCTGGTGATGTGGCTCATCGCGCGCGGGGCCATGTTGGAGCAGAGTGCTAACGCGCCCAAGGTGGTGCATCGTTTCTATCACGTGCCAGCGTCGAACACGGCGGTGGGCCACCTCATCCTGGAGAACAACCCATGACGATCAAAGTCGCCCTTGCCGGCGCTGGCGCCTTCGGCATCAAACACCTTGACGGCATCAAGCTCATCGACGGCGTGGAAGTCATCTCGCTCGTCGGCCGCGAGCTGTCCAAGACGCAAGAGGTGGCGGCCAAGTACGGCATCAAGCATGTCAGCACCGAGTTGGCGGACAGTCTGGCCATCAAGGAGGTCGACGCCGTCATCCTGTGTACGCCCACGCAGATGCACGCCTCTCAAACCTTGGCGTGCCTGGACGCGGGCAAACACGTGCAGGTGGAAATCCCCATGGCCGACAGCTGGCGCGACGCGCAGGCGCTGGTGGCCAAGCAAAGAGAAACCGGCCTCGTGGCCATGGCCGGCCACACGCGGCGCTTCAACCCCAGCCACCAGTTTGTGCACCAGCGTATTGCCCGGGGCGAGTTCAACATTCAGCAGATGGATGTGCAGACCTTTTTTTTCCGCCGCAGCAACATGAACGCGCTGGGCCAGGCGCGCAGCTGGACCGACCACCTGCTGTGGCACCACGCTGCGCACACGATCGACCTCTTCGCCTACCAGGCCGGCAGCCCCATCGTGCAGGCGAACGCGCTGCAGGGGCCCATCCACCCGACGCTGGGCATTGCGATGGACATGTCGATTCAGTTGAAGGCAGCCAGTGGCGCGATTTGCACGCTGTCGCTGTCGTTCAACAACGACGGACCGCTGGGGACCGTGTTTCGCTACATCGGTGACAACGCCACGTACATTGCGCGTTATGACGACCTGTATAGCGGCAAGGAAGAGAAGATCGACGTCTCGAAGGTGGCGGTGTCGATGAACGGCATCGAGCTGCAAGACCGCGAGTTTTTTGCGGCGATACGCGAAGGGCGGGAGCCGAATTCGAGTGTGGGGAGGGTGTTGGCTGGTTATGAGGTGTTGGGGGGGTTGGAGAGGCAGTTGGGGTAGCTGGCGCCCATTCATCAGCAGTATTTATGTTGCTGAACAACCAGAGGCGGGCTATAACGTCGCCGCTGAGCGGGTCTTCTTCACCGCAGAAGGCGACACAACCATTTGTGGCGGCCCGCGACGCCACGCGACGAGGTGACTCCAATGCTACGAAAATCACTGATGTTGGTACCGCTGCTATTACTGGCAGCATGTTCGCATGGCCCAGACCATCGTATGGGCGACTCGCGCGCCAAGCCTGTGCCGAGCCCATGCCAGGTCCTCGTGCAACTGGACGAGTTCGGCAACATCGTCGTCGATCACGAGCCGGTGCGAACCAAACGCTGTGGCGGGAGTTCGGGCAAGAAGCACGTGTTCTGGACCTTGGATGACAACACTGTTGGGACTTATCTGTTTGGCGCGAATGGCATCCAGTTCAAGGCGACGAAGAATCCCTATCCGCCTGACGAATTTCCAACCGGGTGCAGACTTCTGGCGAACGGAAAGAAATTCAAATGCGAGTTCCCAGAATCCGGCACCGGTCGACGCTGGGCCTACGACATCACACTCATGAGCGAACCGCTCTTGCCCAAGTCAACCGACCCGACCGTCGTCAACGACTGAATTCGCCACTCAGCCGTCAAGATCCAACCATTCTCCCGTCTGTTGCATCGCCAGCTCGTAGCTGAGCGCGGCGCCGCTAACTCGGGCACTTTCATAAGCTGCGCCGCCTATGGCCCCTTCGGCCCGCAGCCACAGCGGCTGAAGGGCGGCGAGGTCGGATGGATCGAGCTGAATCCTGGTGTTGTAGGAAACGGCGTCGGCAGCTGCACGTAGTCGAGCGACTTGATCCCAGTCCTCGCGCAACGCGGCCAAGCCCGAGGCCACGGCCAGAACGCATTGGCCGGTCAACCGGGAGTCGAGCGCACGTGCCATGGCGTGGGCCTGCTTGAGCAACGTGCATGCCTCGCGGGCGTCGCGTCTGCCGATGGCCAAGATGGCGAGGTTGAGCAAGGCCACGCTCGCTGTATGTTCGTCTTCCAGTTCGCGTGCCAGCTGGAGTGATTCGGTGTACAGCGGTGCAGCCTGTTCGATCTCCCCGCATCTGCGGTGCAACTGCGCCATCGCGTTCAGGGCGGCGGCTGTTGCCCGCTTGTCGCCGCTTTGGCGGGCAAGCGTCGACGCCTCCCGCAGGTGGCGCCTTGCACCAACCATGTCGCCAAGGCCCAGCGCGGCCATGCCGATGTCCTGCAGAACAATGACGACGCGTCCCGCATCGCCGAATTCCTGCGCAATCGCCAGCGACTCAAGCAAGTGCGGCATGGCTGCCTCATAGCGTCCCATGAAGTAGCCAGCCTGACCCAGCGTATGCAGCGCTCTGCTGCGCAGCATGGTTCGCTGTTGCGCGCCAGGCAGCGACAGGGCTTCCGACGTGCCCCAGCGCAGCAGCTCCAGCATCCCGCGACTGTAGAAGTAGAGCTTGAGTGCAATCAACAAGCGCAGCGCCGACTCGCCGCCATTCACCGCCCGGTTGCACCAAGCCCGTGCCGCCATAAAGTTCTCGCGCTCCAGGTCCAGCCGCGCCAACCACTCACCTTGCTGGGCGCCCGTCAAATGCGGCCGCGCAGTCTCCGCCAGCGCGACATAACAAGCCAAGTGATGGTCGCGCATGGCGTCGCCCTCAAGGGCCGCACTCAGCTGCTCCAGCGCATACTGACGCATGGTTTCCAGGAAGCGGTAGCGCGTGCCGCCG
>JANMMH010000213.1:0-3026 GCA_031373055.1 Rubrivivax sp.
TGCCGCAGGCGCTGCTGCTGCGCGCCGATGAGGTGATTCAGTGAGCAACGACACAGGAAGCCTTCGCATGAATCCACGGCGCCTCTTCACGCTCGCGATGGGCGTTAGCCTTTCGGGCCACGCGACGCTGCTGCGGGCGCAGACGCCTGGCGCAAACCTGCGTCGCGTCGGTGTGCTGGCGCCGAGCACGCATGCGAAGGAAGAGGTCATCCTCAAGCCCTTTTTCGATCAGATGCGCGCGCTGGGCTGGATCGAGGGGCAGAACATCGCCTATGACCGCGTCTATGCCGACGATCAGCAGCAAGATCTGGCCCGGCTCGCGGGCGAACTGGTGACGCGCAAGCCAGAGCTGATCTATGCGCCGCGCGTAGTGGCTGCCCTGGCCGCGAAGCGGGCCACGGGCACGATACCGATCGTGTTTGCAACCGGGACCGACCCGGTGGGTAACGGTCTCGTCGCAAGCCTCGCGCGTCCGGGCGGCAACGCGACCGGAGTGCTCAACAACATCGAGTCGCTCGTGCCAAAGCGGCTCGAGCTGCTACACGAGATCTTGCCGCGCGCAAAGCACGTCGGGATGCTGCGCGACCCGACCGAGCCGCAATCAATTGACAGCCTTCGCCGCACGGGTTTGGCGGCCATGGCACTTGGCCTGACGGTCGTCTGGGCCGACATGTCGGGCCCCAGCGAGTTGGATGCCGCCATGGCCAAGCTCAGCGGCGACGGTGTCGATGTGATCTATGCCGGCACGACGATCGCCTTTTATCTGCGTGCACGGATCGTCGAGTTGGCGAGTCGAAAGCGCGTGCCCGTTTTCGTGAATCGCGCATCCGGGCTCGAGGCGGGCGCCTTGTTCGCCTACGGCCCGTTGCTGGCCGATCAGGTTCGCCGCTCGGCCCAGATGGTCGACAAGGTCCTCAAGGGCGCCAAGCCTGCCGACATCCCGGTTGAGCAGCCCACCAAGTTCGAACTGGCCATCAACCTCAAAGCCGCCAAAGCACTGGGCATCACCATCCCGCGCGCCGTGCTGCTGCGCGCCGATGAGGTGATTCAATGAAGAGCCTAAAACGACGCAACTTGCTTCGAGCCGCCACGCTGTGGGTGGCAGCGCTGCCGGTGTCGCTGGCAACGTCGCAAACGGCGCATGCGCAAGCCCCCGGCCTGGCGCCGGGTAAGGTGCAGCGCATCGGCGTGCTCGGGCCCGACGTCTCGGACGGCCAGGGCCCCGTCTGGCAGGCCTTTGTCGAAGAGCTCGCGCGGCGCGGCCATGTGCAGGGGCGCAACCTCGTGATCGACAAGCGCCTGGGCGAAGGCGACCGGCCCGAGCTCGTCGACAAGCTCGCGGCCGAGCTGGTGGCGCTGCAGCCCGACGTCATCTACGCCGCGCGCGGCACGCTAAGTGCGCTGGCCGCCAAGCGCGCCACGTCGTCGATTCCGATCGTCTTCTACAGCTCGGGCGACCCGGTCGGCCTGGGCCTGGTGGCCAGCCTGGCGCGGCCCGGTGGCAACCTCACGGGCAGCTCGGTGCAGGGCTTCGACATCATCGCCAGGGCCATCCAGTTGCTCGGCGACACGCTGGGCAAGGTGAGGCGCATCGCCTACCTCGCGCCGGCGGGCATGCGCAACATGCCCTGGTTTGCTGCGCTCGACGCGACGCTGACGACGTCGGCACGCACGCTGGGCGCCAGCATCGTGTACGTCGACGTCGCTTCGGTCGATCAGCTCGACGCCATCATCGAGCGCTTGGCCCGCGAGCGCATCGACGCGGCCATCGTCGCCGACTTTCCGCTGTTCCGGCCGCACATGAGCCGCATCGCCGCACTCTTCATCCGCCACAAGCTGCCGGCCTACGGCAACGCCTACGACGGCTTCCTGATGCACTACGGCGAGCAGCGCGTGAAGCTGGCGCACATGGCCGCGGCCTATGTCGACCGCATCCTGCGCGGTGCGCGGCCCGCCGACCTTCCGGTCGAACAGCTTTCGACCTTCGAGTTCGTGATCAACCAGACCACGGCCAAGGCACTGGGCATCACGATCTCGCCAACGGTGCTGCTGCGCGCCGATGAGGTGATTCAGTGATGCAACGACGAGAGCTGAATTCGCTGCTGCTCGGCGGCGCCCTCGCGGCCGCCACCAGCGCATGGCCCCAGGCCAGCGCGCGCCGGCCGGTGGTGGGGGTGCTGCTGACCGACGGCGCGAACGCGATAACCAGCAGCATCACCTTGCCTGTGTTCCTGAAAGGACTGCAGGAACTGGGCTACGTCGACGGCAAGAACGTCACGCTCGAGATTCGCTCGTCCAGCGGCAAAGCTCAGGCGCTGCCGGACATTGCCGCCAAGCTGGTGCAGCTCAGGGCCGACGTCATCTTCGTCACCGGCCCGGCGCCGATCCGCGCGGTGCTGGCGGCCACGCGCAGCATCCCTATCGTGGCACTCGACCTGGAGACCGAGCCGGTGCGCGCCGGCTGGGCGCAGAGCCTGGCGCGGCCCGGCGGCAACCTCACCGGCCTGTTCCTGGACCTGCCGGGCATCGCCGGCACATGGCTGCAGCTGTTGGGCGAGGCGGCGCCACGCGCCCAGCGTGTCGGCGTGCTGTGGGACTCGAGCACCGGCGCGGTGCAACTCGACGCCGCCAAGGCGGCTGCGAAGGGCCTGGGCACCGAACTGGTCGTGATGGAGATCGGCAGCGTCGAAGACTTCGACAGCGTGCTCGCCGCGGGCCTGAAGGGCGGCATGCGCGCCCTGCTGCAGTTGTCCTCGCCGCTGGTCAGCATGCTGTCCAAGCAGAGCGCCGTTTTCGCGGCCCGGCAACGCCTGCCCGGCATCTCGGCCTTCCGCCGTTTTGCCGACGAAGGCGGGCTGCTCTGCTACGGGCCGGTGCGGGCGGAGATGTACCGCAACGCCGCCACGTTTGTCGCCAAGATCCTCAAAGGCGCCCGACCCGGCGAACTGGCCATCGAGCAGCCGGCGCGCTTCGAGCTGGTGGTCAACCTGAAGGCAGCGAAGGCGCTGGGGCTGACGATCCCGCAG
>JANMMH010000218.1:0-13330 GCA_031373055.1 Rubrivivax sp.
CCATTCTTCATGGCGTACTTGGCCACGCCTATGCTAGAGAGCACGACGGTGGTCTTGCTCCGCCGCCGCAGCAGCCAGACATAGGTGCCCACCAGAAGCGGCAGCAGCAGCAGGCCCCACAGAAATGTTGGCCATTGGAAGCTCATGGTGCGATTCCCGGCTGGATGGCTTGCGTGCGCTTGAAGGCAGCGGGAAAGCGCATCGGTGTCTTCAAGCGCGCGCGCTGGCGGCGCAGGTCGGCAAAGCGCAGCATGGCGTCGAGGATGTCGTCGTCGGTGGCAACTTCCAGCGTGTCGGCGCCCGATTCACCAAGCGCCTGGCGCAGGGCCAGTTCTTGCTGCTCGGCGATGGCGGCATAACGTTCACGAAACGCGGGGTCGGCCGCGTCGATGAAGAGTTGCTCGCCGGTTTCGGCGTCTTCCACCGTCACCAGGCCGACATCAGGTAGCGCCATCTCTAACGGGTCAAGTACGCGCACCGCCACCACGTCGTGGCGCCGTGACAAGCGCGCCAGCGCGGCGGGCCAGCCCGGCGTGCTGATGAAGTCGGAGACGACGATGACGAGCGAGCGGCGCTTGATCAAACCTTCAGCGGCCTTGAGCAAATCACCTAGCGAGGTGCCGGCTTGTGGCGGCGCACCCTTGACAGGCTTGGTGGCCTTGGGCCGGGGCGCGCGCATGCGTTGCAAGAGTGCGAGCACATGCCGGCGTGAACTGCCCGGGGGCAGCACGCCGTCGACCTGGCGGCCGTACATCACCGCGCCGACCTTGTTGCCGTGGCATGTGATGACGCGCGCCATCGTGGCCACCAGCGCGCTGGAGATGCCCAGTTTGTTGACCTCGCCCGAGCCGAAATCGATGCTGCCCGAGAGGTCGAGCAAGAACCAGGCGGTGAGGTCGCGGTCTTCGAGGAAGAGGCGCACATGCGGCACTTGCAGCCGTGCGGTGACGTTCCAGTCGATGTGGCGCACGTCGTCGTGAAACTGGTATTCGCGCAGGTCGGCCAGGTCCACACCCGCGCCGCGCATGAGCGTGCGCCAGTCGCCTTGCAGCAGGCCGTCAAGCCGGCGGATCACCGTCCACTCCAGGCGGCGCAGCAGTTGGTCGGACGTGGCAACAGCGTCGCTCATCACGCTCAGGCCTGGGCGTGCGGGTCGAAGGTTTTGTCGGGCACCGGGATCTTGCTCATCACGCGCTGCACCAAGGCGTCGGCCGTGATGCCTTCGGCCAGCGCTTCGTAGGACAAGACCAGCCGGTGGCGCATGACATCGGGCACCAGCGCGGTGACGTCTTCGGGCAGCGCATAACGCCGCCCACGCAGCATCGCCAGCGCACGTGCGCCTTCGATCATGCCGATGGTGGCGCGCGGGCTCGCGCCATAGGTCAGGTACTTGGCCATGTCGGCCAGCTCGTACTTTTGCGGGTTGCGCGTGGCGCTCACCAGCTTGACGGCGTATTGGATCAGCGACGGGTCGACGTAGACCTCGCGGCACTGGCGCTGCAGCATGGCCAGCGCGTGCGTGTCGGCCACGGCGTTGACTTCGACGGCGGGGCCGGTGACGCGCTGCGTGATGACGAACTCTTCTTCTTCGCTCGGGTAGTCGACCAGCACCTTCATCATGAAGCGGTCAACCTGCGCTTCGGGCAGCGGGTAGGTGCCCTCGGTCTCGATCGGGTTTTGCGTGGCCATCACAACAAAGGGCTCGGGCACCTTGTGCGTCTCACCGGCGATGGTGACCTGGCGTTCCTGCATCACTTCCAGCAGCGCGCTTTGCACTTTCGCCGGCGCGCGGTTGATCTCGTCGGCCAGCAGCAGGTTGGCGAACACGGGGCCGAGCGAGGTGCCGAAGTCGCCCGTCTTCTGGTTGTAGATGCGCGTGCCCACCAGGTCGGCCGGCACCAGGTCGGGCGTGAACTGGATGCGCTTGAAGCTGCCGCGCACCGTGCGTGCCAGTGTTTTGATCGTTAGCGTCTTGGCCAGGCCGGGCACACCTTCCACCAGCAAGTGGCCTTGCGCCAGCATGCCGATGAGCACACGCTCGAGAAAACGGTCTTGGCCAACGACCACGCGCTTGACCTCGTAGAGGATGCGCTCCATCAGCGTGGCGGTGTCTTCGGGGCTTGGGTTCATGTGCATCCTAGAAAGGGGGCATGCCGGCTGCAGAAGCTGCGTTTTCAATCGGCACCGCAAAGCCGATGCCGATGAAGGTGCGCTGCTCGGAAGGATTCAAGATGGCGGTGACGATGCCCACCACGTGGCCGTCCATCGTGACCAGCGGGCCGCCGGAATTGCCGGGGTTGGCGGCGGCGTCGAACTGGATCAGGTTGGACAGAGTCTTCTTGCCTTCGGGGCTGCGGAATTCACGCTTCAGGCCCGAGATCACGCCGTAGCTGACCGAGGGCCCGATGCCGAAGGGGTGGCCGACGGCAATGACATGGTCGCCCGGGCGAAGGTCGGCGGTGGAGCGCATGGTGGCGGCTTCCAGATCGTCAGGCAGGCTCTCGGCCTTCAGCACGGCGAGGTCGTTTTCGGGCTGGCTGCCGACCATGCGTGCTTCGGACTCATGGCCGTTGGCGAAGCGCACCTTGATCTTCTTGGCGCCCCACACCACGTGCAGGTTGGTCAGGATGGTGCCGTTGTCGATGATCACCACGCCCGTGCCCAGGCTGCGCTCCATGGCCTTCTTCTCGGGCGACTCGTCGGCGTCGTCGTCCTTGTCGTCCATCAAACCCACCACGCGCACCACCGAAGGCAGGATGGCTTCATAGGCTTTGGCGGCGGCGGACGGCAGAGGTTCTTTCTCTAAGGACTCGCGCACGGCGGCGTCGATGTCGTCTTGCGTCACGGGGCGGATGCCCTCGCGCAGCGTCAAGGTCAGCAGCATCAGCAGCATGCCGGCCAGCGCACCGATCACGCCCCATGCGGCAGGTGGGAATTGCGGCAGGTGCCTGGCCCAGCCCGTACGTGTGTAGGTGGCTGCTTTCGCGTCATTCTGCGCCGCATCGGGCTGCGGCGCGACGGGCTCAGCCGGGCCTGGCTCGGCCTTAGCGGGGCGGCGTGAAGCGCTGTAGAGCGGGGCCTTTTTCATGGCATCCAGGGGCTGCGGCACGAGGTGTCGGCAACGGTATCACGGCGGCGCTGGGCTCATCGCGGCCCACTGCCCAAACGCTGGGTCATGATGGGGGTACGCATGCTGCCCTGGACCGATTCCCACTGCCATCTCGACGCTGCTGAGTTCGACGCTGATCGCTCGCAGGTGATTGCGCGCGCCCGTGCCGCCGGTGTGGGCATGCTGGTGCTGCCTGCCGTCCACGTGGCCAACTTTGACGCCGTGCGTGAACTGGCCCACGCGCACGACGGTGTCTACGCGCTGGGTATCCACCCGCTGTATGTGGACCGCGCTGGCGACGATGCGCTTGAGCATCTGCGCGAGGCTCTGCGCGCGCACCGCGACGACCCGCGCCTGGTGGCGGTGGGCGAGATTGGCCTGGACCACTTTGTGCCGGGGCTGGACCGCGACCGCCAACAGCATTTCTACATCGCGCAGTTGAAGCTCGCCCGCGACGCCGGCCTGCCGGTGATCCTGCATGTGCGGCGTTCGGCTGACGCTTTGCTGGCGGGGCTGCGCCGCGTCTCGGTGGCGGGTGGCATTGCGCACGCCTTCAACGGCAGCGCGCAGCAGGCGATGCAATTCGTCGAGCGCGGTTTCGCCCTCGGGTTTGGTGGCGCCATGAGCTTCGAGCGCGCCTTGCAGATCCGCCACCTGGCGGCCACCTTGCCCGCGACCGCGCTGGTGCTGGAGACCGACGCGCCGGACATCCCGCCGCAGTGGTTGTACCGCCGTGCCGCAGAGCGCGCAGCGGGTGCACTGGCGGAGCACAGCAGCCGCAACGAGCCGGCTGAGCTGCCGCGCATCGCGATGACCCTGTCCACGCTGCGTGGCTGGACGCCCGAAGAAACTGCACGGCACACGACTGCTAACGTTTTACGTGTGCTGCCACGGCTGGCGGGCCTGGTCTAGCGCCAGGCCTGCGCTATCGTCCAGCGATGAAAGCCGAGCTGCCCCCCGTCACCCTGTCTGAACACGAAGGCGTGCGCTATTTGCACCTGGGTTCGATCTGGGTGCAGGGCGCCATGCGCATCCGCCAGCCGCAGGTGGTGGAGCTCGACTTCATCCAGCGCATGCTGGCCGCGCTTCTGTGGCTGCCCACCGAAACACTGGGCCAGGGTCATGCCGTGCAGCTGGGCCTGGGCGCGGGGGCGCTCACGCGTTTCACACGGCAGCAGTTGAAGATGAAGACCACCGCCGTGGAGCTCAACCGCCTGGTGGTGATGGTCTGCAAGCAGTGGTTTCACCTGCAAACCGACGACCCGTGCTTGACGGTGGCGACCATGGACGCAGGCGTGTGGATACGCGAACGCGCGCCGGCGCAAAGCGTGCAGCTGCTTTTCGTCGACATGTACGACGACGACGCGGCCGCTCCCGTGTTCGACGACGAAGCCTTCTATGCCGATTGCCGCCGTGCGCTGGCACCGGGCGGCGTCATGAGTGTCAACCTCTTCGGCCGCCACGCCAGCTATGCGCGCAGCGCGGCACGTGTGGCGGCGGTGTTCGGCACCGAGCAGGTCTGGAGCCTGCGCCCCACGCGCGAAGGCAACACGGCGCTCATCGCCACGCGCGAGGTGGTGGTACCCGACCGTGAGGCATTGACGGCGCGTGCCGCCAACATCGAGGCGCGTTTTGGGGATTTGGGTTTGAAGGCCAAGAAATGGCTGCATTGGGTACGCCCTTATCAAGCCCAAGCTCCGGGCGCTGCGGTCGAGAATGCAGCGGTGACAACCACCCCGTCCGCCCCATGAGCACGGCGCCCAGCGCCAAGGCCAAAGCCGCGCCAGCGCCGCCGCGCCCCAAAGGCGCGCTCGACTGGCGCGCCATGTTGCAGTGGTTGCAGGACGATGGGCTCATCACTGTCGAAGACCTTGAGCGCGTGAGCCGGCGCTTTGCCGCAGGCCACTCCAGCCTGCACGCGCTGGTGCGCCTGGGCGGTGCGGGCCTGGTGCGCATGGGTGGTGACGAAGCCCTGGATACCGAAGCGCTGACGCAGTGGCTGGCCCAGCGCGCCAAGCTGCCTTATCTGCGCATCGATCCGCTGCGCGCGGACGTGGGGCGCGTGGCCGAAGTCATGTCGGTGCAGTACGCCGAAATGCGCCGGGCCTTGCCCATCACCGTCAACGCGCAAGAGGTGGTCATTGCCACCGCCGAGCCCTTTGACGTGGCTTGGCTCAGCGAGATCGAAAGCCACACCCGTCGCCCGGTGCGCCTGGTGCTGGCCAACCCCGACGATGTGCGCCGCTACACGACCGAGTTCTACGCGCTGGCGCGCTCGGTGCGCGCTGCGGCCAAGACCGGCGAGGTGGCGGCCACGGCGAGCTTTGAGCAGATTGTCGAGCTCGGCAAGACGACCAAGCAGCTCGACGCTAACGACCAAGGTGTGGTGCAGGTGGTCGACTGGTTGTGGCAGTACGCGTTTGACCAGCGTGCCAGCGACATCCACTTGGAGCCGCGCCGCGAGATGGGCGCCATCCGTTTCCGCATCGACGGCGTGCTGCACACCGTCTACCAGGTGCCGCTGGGCGTGATGAACGCCATGACCTCACGCATCAAGCTGCTCGGGCGCATGGACGTGGTGGAAAAGCGCCGCCCGCTCGATGGCCGCATCAAGACCAAACGCCCGGACACCGCCGAGGGCCCGGGTCGCGAAGTCGAGATGCGTTTGTCGACGCTGCCAACGGCCTTCGGCGAGAAGATGGTGATGCGCATCTTCGACCCCGAGACGGCGGTGAAGGGTATCGAAGCGCTGGGCTTTGGCAGCCACGACGCCACGCGCTGGGGTGAGCTCATCGCGCGGCCGCACGGCATCATCCTGGTCACTGGGCCCACGGGCAGCGGCAAGACCACCACGCTGTATTCCACGCTCAAGCAGCTGGCCAGTGAAGAGGTGAACGTCTGCACGATTGAAGACCCGATCGAGATGATCGTGCCGGCTTTCAACCAAACCCAAGTGCAGCAGATGCTCGACATGGGTTTCGCCGAAGGCCTGCGCGCGCTGATGCGCCAGGACCCCGACATCATCATGGTCGGCGAAATTCGCGACCTGGCCACGGCCGAGATGGCGATCCAGGCCGCGCTCACTGGCCACCTTGTCTTCAGCACGCTGCACACGAACGACGCGGCGGGCGCGGTCACCAGGCTGGCCGACCTGGGCGTGCCCACCTACTTGATCGCCGCCACCGTCATCGGCGTGCTCGCGCAGCGCCTGGCGCGTACCCTGTGCCCGAGCTGCAAGACACGCGACGAAGCCACCACGCGCGAAACACTTGATGAGATGGCCACGCCCTGGCGCATCTCGGGCGGCGTGCGGCCCTACAAGCCGGTGGGCTGCCTGGAGTGCCGGCACACCGGCTTTCGTGGCCGCGCTGGCTTGTACGAATTACTCGTGATGGGCGACGCTGCACGCGCCCACGTGCACCCGGCACTCGACGCCTCGGCCCTGCGCCGCCAGGCCGTGAAAGACGGCATGCGACCGCTGCGCCTGGCTGGCGCGATGAAGATCGCCGAAGGCCTGACCACGGTCGACGAAGTGTTGCGCAGCACGCCAAGCCTGGGCGGGTAAGCCCGCGTCTGTTTTACGTGGAAACCACAGGCGGGCGCAGGGACCCGCTGCCTAGAATCGCCTCGGCCTTGTGGCCTGAGGAGACAGCGTGAAGATCAAGAGCCAAAAGGACTTCTGGTCCGGCCTGATGTTTTTGACGGTCGGCATCCTGTTCGCATGGGGTGCCACCCTGTACAAATTCGGCAGCTCCGCGCGGCCGGGCCCGGGCTACTTCCCCTTTGGCCTGGGTGTGCTGCTGGCGATCCTGGGTGCCATCATCTTGTTCAAGGCGCTGACCATCGAAGTCGAGGGCGGTGACCCCATCGGCCCCTGGGCCTGGAAGCCACTGAGCGTCATCACGCTCTCGGTGTTTGTGGTGGGCTGGGCCTTGCCGCATGTCGGCATGGTGGTGGCGCTTCCGCTGCTGGTGATCATTGCGGCTTGGGCCGGCGATGAGTTTCACTGGAGGGACGCCATCATCAACGCTATCCTGCTGACCATCGGCAGCTGGTTCATCTTCATTTACGGACTCAAGCTCACGATTCCCGTGTGGCCGTCCTTCGGCGCTTGAGGGGCCACCTATGGAACTCCTGAACAACCTGGCGCTTGGCTTTGGCGTGGCCTTCACGCTGCAAAACCTGCTCTACGCTTTTGGCGGCGCCATGCTGGGCACCTTGATCGGCGTGCTGCCGGGCCTGGGCCCTGTGGCCACCATCGCCATGCTGTTGCCCAGCATTTACGCACTCGACGCGACACCCGCTCTCATCATGCTGGCGGGCATCTACTACGGTGCGCAGTACGGCGGCTCCACCACGGCCATCTTGATCAATGTGCCCGGCGAGTCGAGCTCGGTGGTGACGGCGATTGACGGCTACCAGATGGCGCGCAAGGGCCGCGCCGGTGCCGCACTCGCCGCCGCCGGCTTGGGCTCGTTTTTCGCTGGCTGCGTGGGCACCGTCATCATCGCGGCCTTTGCGCCGCCCTTGACCGAGCTGGCCTTCAAGTTCGGCCCGGCCGAGTACTTCTCGCTCATGGTGCTCGGCCTCATCGGCGCGGTGGTGCTGGCCTCGGGCTCGCTCATCAAGGCCATCTCGATGATCATCCTGGGCCTCTTGCTCGGTCAAATCAACACCGACGTTATCTCTGGCGTGCCGCGCTACAGCTTCGATGTACCCGAGCTCACCGACGGTATCGGCTTCGTGGCCATCGCCATGGGTGTTTTCGGCTTCGGCGAGATCATTGCCAACCTGGGCCAGCCACCAGAACACCGCGAGGTTTTCACCAAGGACGTGAAGGGCTTGTGGCCGACCTTTGAAGACTTCAAGGCCGCCTGGCCGGCAGTGCTGCGCGGTACTGCGCTCGGCTCGATCCTCGGTGTGCTGCCTGGCGGCGGCGCCTTGCTGGCGTCCTTCGCGGCCTACACGCTTGAGAAGAAGATGCCCATGAAGCCGGGCGAGGTGCCCTTCGGCCAAGGCAACATCCGCGGCGTGGCCGGCCCCGAGAGTGCTAACAACGCCGGTGCACAGACATCCTTCATCCCTATGCTGACCCTGGGCATCCCGCCCAACGCCGTGATGGCGCTGATGGTCGGCGCCATGACCATCAAGGGCATTCAGCCCGGTCCGCAGGTGATGACGAGCAACCCGCAGCTCTTCTGGGGGCTCATCGCCTCGATGTGGGTGGGCAACGCCATGCTCATCATCTTGAACCTGCCGCTCATCGGCATGTGGATCAAGCTGCTCACGGTGCCTTACCGCTTTCTCTTCCCGGCCATCATGGTCTTTTGCTGTGTCGGCCTGTACACGCTGAACAACTCCAGCTTTGACGTCTACATGGGTGCCATGTTCGCCGTCATCGGCTATGCCTTCTACAAGCTCGGTTGCGAGCCCGCACCACTGCTCTTGGGCTTCATCCTGGGGCCCATGATGGAAGAGAACTTGCGACGAGCCTTGCTGCTCTCAAGAGGCGACTGGACGACCTTCATGACGCGGCCCTTGTCGGCCGGCCTCTTGATTGCGGCGGCTTTGATGATCGTCATCGTGCTGCTGCCCTCGATCAAGAAAAAGCGCGAAGTGGCCTTCCAAGACGCTGCCTAACGTTCAGCGCTTGCCGCTCTGTGCCAAGGCCCCGCTTGCGGGGCCTTCTCACGTGCGCCGTAGTACCCTCAAGCCATGCCCACGCCCGCTGCCCTTGCACCCCTGAAAGCGCCCGTCTTTCGTGGCCTGTGGCTGGCCTCGCTGGCGGCCAACCTCACGATGTGGATGAACGACGTGGCGGCGTCCTGGCTCATGAGCTCGCTGACGACCAGCCCGCTGATGGTGGCCTTGGTGCAAACGGCGTCGACGCTGCCGGTGTTTCTGCTGGGCCTGCCCAGCGGCGCCATGGCCGACATCCTGGACCGCCGGCGCTACTTTGCCGCCACGCAGCTATGGGTATCGGTCAACGCGCTTGTGCTGGCAGCTTGCGCGTTGGCCGGCGTGCTTACCGCGCCGCTGCTGCTGGCGCTGACCTTCGTCAACGGCGTGGGGCTGGCCATGCGTTGGCCGGTGTTTGCCGCCATCGTGCCGATGGTCGTCAGCCGCGCCGAGCTGCCCGCCGCGCTGGCGCTCAACGGCATCGCCATGAACCTGTCGCGGCTGGTCGGCCCGGCGATCGCCGGCGCCTTGCTGGCCACCACCAGCGCGGCAGCGGTGTTTGTGCTCAACGCCGTGCTCGCGGGCATTTCCTTTGTGCTCATCCTGCGCTGGCGCTCGCCGCCACGTGCCAGCACCTTGCCGGGCGAACGCTTTTTGGGCGCCATGCGCGCGGGTGTCACCTACGCCATGCAGTCACCCCGGCTGCAGGTCGTGCTGCTGCGCATCTTCTTGTTCTTCTTGCAGTCCACCGCGCTCATTGCGCTGCTGCCGCTGGTGGCGCGCCAGCTGCACGGCGGCGGGCCAGGCAGCTTCACGCTGATGCTGTCGATGCTGGGCGCGGGCGCCATCGTCGCGGCGCTGTACTTTCCCGGCTGGCGCGCACGTTTCTCGCGTGACCAGTTCGTCATGGCCGGCACCGCCATGCACGCACTGCTGTCCAGCGTCATCGTGCTAACGGCTGAAATATGGGTGGCTTTGCCGTGCATGTTCCTCATCGGCATGTCGTGGATCTCGGTCGCCAACTCGCTGACCATAGCCGCGCAGACGGCCATGCCCGATTGGGTGCGCGCGCGCGGCATGTCGACCTACCAGATGGCGCTGATGGGCGGCGCGGCGGCGGGCTCGCTGCTGTGGGGCCAGGTGGCGAGCTGGTGGGACGTGCGCGCCGCTGTGCTCGCCGCCGCCGTCTTTGGCGTGCTGGTGCTGCTGGTGGCACGCCGCTTCAGCGTGGACTGGCACGAAGACATCGACTTCACACCGGCATCCACCGTCGGCGTGCCCGAACCGGCTTTCAGCATCGGTGCCGACGAAGGCCCGGTGATGGTCACGCTCGAATATCAGATCGACCCGGCGCGCGCCGACGGCTTTTCCCAAGTCATGGAGCGCACACGCCGCGCACGCCTGCGCCAGGGTGCCCTGTCCTGGGGGCTTTTCCGCGACACTTCAGTACCCGGGCGCTACGTCGAATATTTCGTCGATGAAAATTGGCTGGAACACCAGCGCCGCCTGGAGCGCTTCACCGCCTTTGATGCCGAACTGCGCGCGCAGCGTCTGGCCTATCACCTGAACGAAGAACCCCCGGTACTGCGCCGCTATGTGGCTGATTCGCGGCCACCGACCTTCAACAAACTCATGCCATGAACCTGAACCCCTTTGACTGGACCCGCAGCTACCCGAGCCAGCGCTCGCCCGTGTTCGCACGCAATGTCGTCTCGACCTCGCACCCGCTGGGCGCGCAAGCCGGTTTGCGCATGCTGCAAAACGGTGGCAACGCGGTCGATGCGGCGATTGCTGCGGCGGCCATGATGACCATCGTCGAGCCGTGCAGCAACGGCCTGGGCTCGGACGCCTTCTGCATCCTGTGGGACGGCCAGAAGATTCATGGCCTGAACGCCTCGGGCCCGGCGCCGCAGGCCTGGACGCCCGAGTACTTCACACGCAAGTACGGCGCCGACGCCAAGACGCCGCCCAAGCGCGGCTGGGACTCGGTGAGCGTGCCCGGCGCCGTGGGCGCGTGGATGGCCTTGTCGCAGCGTTTCGGCAAGCTGCCCTTCGCCGACCTGCTGGCCCCGGCCATCGACGTCGCCGAGCGCGGTTACGCGGTGCCGGTGGTGGTGCAGCACAAGTGGACGGCGGCTGCGGCGCTGACGGAAATCAACGACCAGCCCGGCTTCGCGCGCACTTTCCTACCGCACGGCCGCGCGCCGCATGTGGGCGAGCGCTTCGCCATGCCCGAAGCCGCACTAACGCTGAAGTTGATTGCACAAAGCAAGGGCGAAGCTTTCTACCGAGGTGAGGTCGCTGAGGCCATCGCCGCCTATGCGCGCGAACATGGCGGCGCGATGACGGCGGCCGACCTTGCGGCCTACCAGCCCGAGTGGGTGGAAACGATCACGCGCGACTACCGCGGCCACACCCTGCATGAGATCCCGCCCAACGGCCAGGGCATCGCTGCGCTGATTGCGCTGGGCATCTTGGAAAAGTTCGATGTCGCCTCGCTGCCGGTGGACGGTGTGGCCTCGCAGCACTTGCAGATCGAAGCTATGAAGCTGGCCTTCGCCGACGTCTACAAATATGTGGCCGAGCCGCGCAGCATGCGCCTGACACCCGCGCAAATGCTCGACGATAACTATCTATCAGCACGGGCCCGGCTGATCGACCCGAAGCGCGCGCAAGACTTCGGCCCCGGCCATGCGCCCAAGGGCGGCACCATCTACCTCACGGCGGCGGACGAGAGCGGCATGATGGTCAGCTTCATTCAAAGCAACTACATGGGTTTCGGCTCCGGCGTGGTGGTGCCCAAATACGGCGTGAGCCTGCAAAACCGTGGCCACGGCTTCACGCTGGATCGCACGAGCGACAACCTGGTGGGCCCCGGCAAGCGGCCCTTCCAGACCATCATTCCGGCGTTCTTGACGCGCGACGGCCAGCCCGTCATGAGCTTTGGCGTGATGGGTGGCGACATGCAACCTCAAGGCCACCTGCAAACGCTGGTGCGCATGCTCGACTACAAGCAGCACCCGCAAGCCGCGTGCGACGCGCCGCGCTGGCGCTGGAACGGTGGCATCGTCAACGCTGAAACCGGGTTTGACGCGGCGACGTCGAGCGCGCTCCAGGCCATGGGGCACGTGGTGCAACCTTTCAACGACAGCTACCAGGACTACGGTGCCGGCCAGTTCATCTGGCGCCTGGGCTCACCTGCCGTGGAAGGTTATGCCGCCGCCAGCGACCCGCGCCGCGACGGGCAGGCTGCCGGCTACTGACACGCTGCGGTGAAGCGCGACGAGCTGCGCATCGGCTGGCGCACCGACTTTCTGGTGCACGAAGGCGCGGCACACATTCTTGAGCGCGATGACTGCATCGTTGTACGCACGCCAGGCAACCCTGGCTACTACTGGGGCAACTGCCTTGTGCTGCCCAACGCCCCCGACGACGACGCCTTGGACCACTGGCTGCAACGCTTCGAGCACGAGGTCGCGCGCGGCCAAACTGCGTGTCTGCATGTGGCCATCGGCGTCAGCGCGCCGTACGCGCAGCGGCAGCTTCCGCGCTGGCGCGAGGCGGGTTTCGACCTGCATGTCTCGGCCGTGATGCGCCTGGTGCCAGGCGGGTTGCAGCGCGACGTCAAGCCCGCGCGGGGTACCGTGACAGTGCGGCCGCTCAACTTCGCGCATGAAATCGACGCGCTCATCGAGCTCGAATGCAGCGACGCGCATGGCTTCGAGATCGCCGGCTACCGCCAGTACCGCCAGCGCAAATTCACGCGCTACGCCGAGCTGCATGCACAGGGCCGTTTGCACTGGTTCGGCTTGTGGTGCGACGGCGTGCTGGCCGCCAGCTGCGGCCTCATGCGCGAGCACGCGCAAGCGGGCAGCGTGGGGCGCTTTCAGCACGTCGTGACGCACCCGCAGTGGCGCCGCCGTGGCCTGTGCACGGCCCTCATCGAGGCGGTGTCGGCGTATGGCCTGGACACCTGGCAGTGCCCGCAACTGGTCATGCTGGCCGACCCGAGTGATGTCGCGATCGGCATCTATCGCAGCCTGGGCTACGTCGAGGTCGACAGCGAATGGGCGTTGCAGCGCAATGCGCCGCAAGACCGGGTTGCAACGTGACGGCGGCGTCGCCTGCCAGCGCGCGGCACGCGCTGTGGCCAGGCCTCACACTGGCCGCGCTCGGCGCCATCGCGTTCTCGGGCAAAGCCATCATCGTCAAGCTCGCCTACCGCCATGGTGTGGACGCTTTCACGCTCATCATGTACCGCATGCTCTTTGCGTTGCCGCTGTTCCTGCTGCTCGCGTGGTGGGCCGGGCGCGGTAAGCCCGCGTTGACGGGCCGCGACTGGCGCGCGGTGTGCGGCCTGGGCTTCTGCGGCTACTACCTGGCCAGCACGCTGGACTTCGCCGGCCTGGCCTACATCACGGCGGGCCTTGAGCGGCTGATCCTGTACCTGACGCCCACGCTCGTACTCTTCATCTCGGTGTTGATGCTGGGCAAGCGCGTCAGCCGCCGCCAGCTCATGGCGCTGGCGGTCAGCTACGCCGG
>JANMMH010000272.1:0-2167 GCA_031373055.1 Rubrivivax sp.
TCGCTCGAAGCCGGCATCGACGCCATCGTCGTCGGCGCCGGCCTGCCGCTGGACTTGCCTGAACTCGCCGCGGATTTCCCCAAGGTCGCCCTGATACCGATACTTTCGGACGCGCGGGGTGTGCAACTGGTGCTGCGCAAATGGGAACGCAAACAGCGCGTGCCCGACGCCATCGTGCTCGAACACCCGGGCCATGCCGGTGGCCACCTTGGCGCCGCGCGCATCGCCGATCTTCACGACCCGCGCTTTGACTTCGAGCGCTGCGTGCCCGAGACCTTGGCGCTGCTGCGTGCGGCAGGTATCGAGGGCCGCACGCCCATCATCGTCGCCGGGGGTATCCGCACGCTGCACGACTTCCAGCGCATGCAGGCGCTGGGCGCGGCGGCGGTGCAACTGGGCACGCCCTTTGCCGTGACGCAGGAGTGCGATGCCCACCCCGAATTCAAACGCGTATTGGCCCAGGCCAGCGACAGCGACCTCGTCGAATTCGTCAGCGTCGCCGGCCTGCCCGCGCGCGCCGTGCTCACACCTTGGCTGAAGGCCTATCTGAAGGCCTTGCCACGCCTGCAAGCCGTGGCCCACGTCAAGCCGCGCTGCACCAAGTCCTTCGACTGCCTGGCGCAATGCGGTTTGCGTGACGGCAAGGCGCAGTGGGGCCAGTTCTGTATCGATCAGCAGCTCGCGGCGGCCTTGCGTGGTGATGTGGCGCGAGGCGTCTTCTTCAGCGGCCGCGGCCCCCTGCCCTTTGGCACGCAAATCCGCAGCGTGCGCGAGCTGATGCGCAAGCTGCTCGGTGGCGATGTCGACACGGCGCGCGCTGAGCCTGACAGCAGCTCGCCAGCGTTGGCGGTGAACGCCGTGGCGCTCGCCGACTGAGCGGCAACCCGAGATGCCGCGATGACGAACTTCATCCGTCTCGACGACCCGCAGCAAGCCCACGCCGCAGCACGCGGCCCGGCTTTGTGGCAGCTCGGCTTTCGGCCCTTCTATCTGCTCGCCAGCTCGTTTGCCGCGCTGTCGATCCTGATGTGGGCAGCGCAGTTCGCCGGCTGGCTGGAGCACGCCTATCTCAGGGGCTCGCAATGGCACGCGCACGAGATGCTGTTCGGCTTCGCGCTGGCCGTGGTGGTGGGCTTTCTGCTGACCGCCGGGCGCAACTGGTGCAACCGGCCCACGGCCCAGGGCCCGGCGCTGATGGCGTTGGCCCTGCTGTGGCTCGCGGCGCGCGTGCTCGTGCTCACGCCCTGGGGTTGGGCGGCGGCGCTGGCCAACGTCGCCTTCCCGCTGGGCGCCGCGCTGGCCCTGGGGATTCCGTTCTGGGCCGCACGCCTGCGGCGCAACTACTTCTTTGTCGGTCTGCTCGTGTTGATGGCGGCGGCCAACCTGGGCTTTCACTTGTCGCAGCTGGGTGTACTGGCCGCGCCGGCATGGCTGGGCCTGGGGCTGGCGCTGAACCTGCTGCTCTTCATCATCGTGGTCATGGCGGGCCGCGTGATACCGATGTTCACCAACCACGGCGCGCCCGGCGCCGGCGCGACACGCTACGCGGGGTTGGAGAAAGTCGCCCTAGCCTCGGTGCTGTTCTTGTTGCTAGGCGACATGTTGTCCTTGCCAGCGCCGCTGATGGCCGCGTTGGCCGGCGCGGCGGCCCTGGCGCACGCCGCGCGTTTAGCGCTGTGGCGGCCCTGGCGCACCTTGCGCGTGCCCTTGGTATGGGTGCTGCATTTGGCTTACGCCTGGATCGTGCTGCACCTGGCCCTGCGCGCCGGGGCGCATCTGGGCGCCGTGCCCAGCGCCGCTGCCGTCCACGCCTTGAGCGCCGGCGCCATCGGCATGCTCACCATGGGCATGATGACGCGCACCGCGCGTGGCCACCTGGCCATGCCTTTGCGCAGCGACGCCGTGGATGTGCTGTGTTATTCGCTCGTGCTCGCAGGCGCGCTCGTGCGTGTGGCGACGCCGCTGCTGCCCCCCGGTGCATGGACCAGCGCCCTCATGCTCTCAGCTCTGTCTTGGTCAGCCGGGTTTGCGCTGTATGCGCTGACCTACGGGCCGCGGCTTTGCCGGCCCAGGCTGGATGGCAAGCCAGGCTGACAGGCGTGGACTACGCCGTCCTCAAGACGCTGCATCAGGTGGCCGTGGTGGTGTCGGTGGGCGGCTTTTTCGT
>JANMMH010000348.1:0-2057 GCA_031373055.1 Rubrivivax sp.
TCTTCAAGAACCTCATCGCGGCCGGCCATGTCGGCTACGCCGTCGCCGGCCTCGTCGCCAGCTTCCTGGGGCTCTACGCCTACCTGCGTGTGATCCAGGTGATGTTCATGGCCGTGCCCGCAGGCGCGGCGGCGCAGGCGCCGACGCGAGGTCTGGCGCGAGTCGCCACGCTGGCCTGTGTGATCGGCGCGCTGGTGCTGGCACTGGCGCCGGGCTGGGTGTTGCTGCGCATGTGAGCGGATGGCGTTGGCGCCTCAGCGCCGCAAATTCGTGGTTACTTTGTGGCCGTAACGTGGTTAAAACGTGGTTGAAACGTGTGGCATCATAGTCAACGTCAAGTCGCCACGCCAGCGCGTGTGCGCCAAGGAGAATCTCATGGCAAGCCCCAGCATGGGTCTATTCGAAACGGTCGCCACCGACCATCTTCAATTCGGCCTTGGCTATGCCTTTGACGCCAAGCGCGTGCCCGGCCTGCTGAACCTGAACAAGGACGATGTTTCCCGGCTCGCGTCGGTGTCGGTGAAGTCGGTGCGCTATGACGAGGCCATGCCGCTGCCCGTGCGTGAACGGCTCGAAGAGATAGGCAACACCATCAACATGGTGGCGCAGGCCTTCGACGGCGATGTCGACAAGACCGTCAGCTGGTTCCGCGCCCGCAATCCGCTGCTGGGCGACATCTCGCCCAAAGACATGATCCGTCTGGGGCGCTACGAGCGGCTGCGCAAGTTCATCATCAACGCGATGATGGAACGCGCGCTCACGCAGCCGCGCACACAGGCAACCACGAAGTCGCGTTGACGCGGGTGGCACGCTTGGCCCGACGCAAGCCCATTCCATCACGCCCTGAGTCGGCTGCGCGACAGGCAGGCCCACCCGGCATTCTTGAACTGGAACGCTTCTCGCAAGCCAGCCTGACGCGCTGGTCCGCGCTCTCGCAAGATCTCGACGAGTTGCAGGCCGTGCTTTACTTTGGCGTGCAGCCGGAACAGCGCCGACTGCGGGCCGAACTCGTTGACGCGATAGGCGCAGCGCCCGCAGTGGTGCATGAGTTCAAACACTGGTGTCGCATCGTGAGCTACCAATACAGCTTGGAGCCCTTGTCGGCCGCCGGCAGCTTGACCGAGTACGGTGGCCGCTTCAACCCTGGCGTCGATCTCGACCCAGGCACGCTAGACCCCTGGCCGGCTCTGTATTTGGCCGAGGATCCAGCCACGGCCTTCCGGGAGAAATTCCAGCTTCCCGCCGATGAAACCGTGATGGGCCTAACGCCCGAAGAGCTGGCACTGACAAGCCACGCAAGCTACACCTTGGTGGCCTTGAACGGCACGACACGACGCACATTTGATTTCACGAATTCAGACCCACTCAAGGCCGTGGCCAAGGTACTTCGACGAATCAAGATGCCGACTCGCGCCCGGGACCTCGGCAAGCATCTGGGTATGGGTCGCGCGCAGCTCTGGATGGTCACCGAAGGCAAGCATCTGCATGACGCCGCACTTCAACACAACTGGCGTACGTTGCCGGTGCAGTTCGGGCTGCCGGCGCCTAGTCACACGCTGGCGCACTGGATTCGCGCCGCAGGCTTCGACGCCATCCTCTACCCTTCGACCAAGGGAGCGGGTCGCTGCCTTGCCGTCTTTCCAGACAAGTTGAGCTCGGGCTCGTGGGTCGAATTGGCCGACAATCCACCGGCGCCCGTGAAACACCGCCGTCTGGATGTCGACAGCGCGGATGCGCTCTCAGCCTGGGACAGCTTGCCCGCGACGAGGCGGCCACGGTAGCGCCGGCTATCCGCCCTTTCATCCAGCGACAAGGCCTCACGTCCCCGCGCGCTTGGCCACTGGCGAGTACATGTCCAGCAACTGCACGCGCGTGGCGCGCAGGCGCTCGGAGACGACGCCCATCAGCCGCAGCATGAAGGCCAGGCCGAACTCGGGGTCGGCCTTGAAGTTGGCCAGCAGCTGTTCGCCCTCAAAGGCCAGCGCTGAAACCGGTGTCAGCGCGCGGGCCTGGAAATGTTTGCCGGCGTGCGGCAACACCGCCGACCAGTCGAGCTC
>JANMMH010000150.1:0-1594 GCA_031373055.1 Rubrivivax sp.
GGTGCGCGCAGCCACTTGGGGTCGTTCATCATGACTTCGGTGCCGCTGGCCACGTCGAAGAGGTAGTTGCCGCAGATGCCATGCACGCTGGGCGGCACGCCGGTGACGATGGACAGGTTGTTGGGGTTGGTGAAGCTCGGCACCACGCAGTCGGCAATGAGCGCGGTGCCGCTGGCCAAGGTGCGCTGCATCCAGGGCATGGCGCCGGCAGCGACGCCTTGGGCGATGTACTCGGGCTCGCAGCCGTCGACACAGACGACGACGACGGGCGCGGCGTTCGTTGCGGGCAGGCGGTACGTGCGACCGTTAACTAACACGTTAGACACTGGGAACTCCTTTGCTTCGGCGCTGATGCGTGGCCACCATGCGCTCTTTGCTTTCCATGACGTGGGCGAACATGGCGCGGCCGGCGGCTTCGGCGTCGCCGGAGGCGATGGCCTTGACGATGGCGCGGTGTTCACCGGCTGACAGCGGCATCAAGCCACCCTCAGCCAGGTTGATGCGGCGAAACAGACTCAGCTCTTTGATGAGGCGGCGGTAAATCTCATGCAGCTTGCGGTTGCCCGCCATGGCCACCAGCCGCTCGTGGAATTGCAGGTTGAGCAGGTGATAGCCACGCAGGTCGTCCGCCTTCACGGCGCGCTCCATGGCGTCGACCATGGCGCGAACTTCTTTCAGTTGCCCGGCCGTAATGCGCTCGGCCAGCTGGCGGCCGACCAGCTCTTCCATCGTCGCGCGCAGCTCGAAGATTTCAATGGCCTCGTCGATGGGGATGTCGCGCACGTAAACGCCACGGTTTTTTTCGGTGCGCACGAGGCCGGCCTCTTCGAGCATGCGAAAGGCTTCGCGCAGCGGCCCGCGAGAGACACCCAGGCGCGCGGCCAGCGTCACCTCGGTGAGCTTGTCGCCGGGGGCGAGCTCACCGCTGAGGATCAGGCGTTCGAGCTCAACCTGCACCGCTGTGGCCAGCGAGTTGTTTTGCAATAGCGCGATGGTGGCTTGCGGCGGCGCGGGCGCGACCGCAGGGGCGGGAGCAGGCGCAGGCAGCGCCGCAGCGGCGCTCAGGGTTTTCATGGCGCGATTGGAGCCCGGCTGCCGTAGATTGTCAACAATCAATCAAATACCATTGACAGCGCCCGAGCCGGCGCTGAAGATGCGCCCAAACCGGGCCAGCGCGCAAGCCAGGGTCACGGGTTTTTCATGATGTCGTCATGCCCGTGTCATCACCACACTGGCATCGTCACCGGTTTGCTGCACACCCACCCATCCATCAGGAGCCGACATGCGTTTTTCTCCCACCTTGGCCGCCGCTACCTTGGCGTTCGCTGCCCTAGCCGCCACCACAGGCGCCTACGCGCAACGGACCCAGCTGCTGGTCTACACCGCGCTGGAGACCGACCAGCTGAAGGCCTACCAGGAAGGCTTCAACAAGGTCGAACCCAACATCGAGCTGAAGTGGGTGCGTGACAGCACCGGCGTCATCACCGCCAAGCTGCTGGCCGAGAAGGCCAACCCGCAGGCCGACGCGGTGATGGGCGTGGCCGCGTCGAGCCTGGCGCTGCTGGACAAGAACGGCATGCTCATCCCCTACGCG
>JANMMH010000360.1:0-4267 GCA_031373055.1 Rubrivivax sp.
GCTCAGTAGCTCCGCCGATTCGCCGTTGTCGGCAACGCAGCACACGGCGGCATGTAGCCTGAAGACTTGCTGATGGGCGCGCAGGGGCCATCTCGCAAGGTCCACAATTGACCAATGAGCCCCGCCGAGATGCGGCACCGACTCCTGGCCGTTCTGGCAGCAGACGTGGCGGGCTACTCGCGTCTGATGGCGCTTGACGACCAAGCGACTGTCGCTGCGCTGGATGCCGGACGCGCTGTGTTCCGCGAGCAGATTGCCACGCACGGCGGGCGCGTCGTCGACATGGCCGGCGACTCTGTGATGTCGGTCTTCGAGACTGCGGGCGGTGCGCTGCGCGCCGCGCTGGCCGTCCAGCAGCAACTTCACGACGCCGCCTCAAGCATGCAGGCCGAACGCCAACTGCGCTTTCGCATCGGCATCCACGTTGGCGACGTAATCGAAAAGCCCGATGGCACTGTCTACGGCGACGGCGTGAACGTCGCGGCACGCCTGGAATCCCTGGCTGAGCCTGGCGCAGTCGCTATCTCGCAGGCGGTGCACGGCATGGTGGTGGGCCGCGTGGCGGCGGAATTCGAGGATATAGGCGAGCAAGCGGTGAAGAACATCGCGCAGAGGGTGCGTACTTTTCGCGTGCGTTTGCCCGTGTATCAGGCGTCGGTAGACGCGAACCGGGTGAGCCTGGACGGCGGCCGTGTGCAGGTCTACAAGGCGGCGCGCCAGCTCCTCATCGGGGGCCAGCCTGTCAGGCTCGGCCGGCGCGCCTTCGACCTGCTGCTGTCTCTGCTTGAGCGGCGCGAGCGCGTGGTGCCCAAGCAAGAGCTGCTGGATGTGGTCTGGCCCGGTCTGGTGGTGCAAGCGAACAACTTGCAGGTACACGTGATGACGCTGCGCCGCCTGCTCGGCGCACATGCCATCACCACGGTCTCGGGCTGCGGCTATCGCCTTGCACTTAGGGCAGACCCGGTCGCCGCTGCACCGGCCGTGGTTCGCGCACCCGTCAAAGTGTCGGCGGTGTCTCCCGACAGCCTGATCGGCCGCGAACAGCTGATCGGCCGCTTGTGCTCGCAGCTGACACACGCTGACACACGCCTGGTCACCCTCACCGGCCCGGGCGGGGCTGGCAAGACACGCCTGGCCTTGCATGTCGCCGCACAGCTGGCGCCGTCGATGGCCGATGGCGCCTGCGTGGTGCTGCTCGCGCCAGTGCGCGCCGCGCGCGACGTCATGAGCGCGGTAGTCCACGCGCTGAAGCTGCAAGAGGGCGATGCCGCTTCGTTGTTGACGCTGGTGCAAGGCTTCCTGCGCCTACGGCAGATGCTGCTGGTGCTCGACAACCTTGAGCACCTGCCGCAAATCGGTGCTGAGGTTGCCGCCCTGCTCGAGGCCTGTCCACGGCTCAAGGTGCTGACCACGAGCCGCGTGCTGCTGCATCTGGGACCCGAACGCGAATTCAAAGTGCCGCCATTGGCGCTGCCCGACGAAGCCAGCGACACCAAGGATCTTGCTGCTGCGCCTGCGGTGGCCTTGTTCGTAGCACGAGCTACGTCGTTTGGCCGTGATGTGCGCGCATCTCCAGCAGACCTCGAGGCCGCGGCGCAAATCTGCCGTCGCCTGGATGGCCTGCCGCTGGCCATCGAGCTGGCCGCGGCGCGGCTGCGCACGCTGACTCCGGCGGCGCTGGCGGCACGGCTGCAGCACAGCCTGCCACTGCTCAGGGGCGGCGCGGCCGATGCACCGTTGCGGCAGCAGACGCTGCGCGACACGATCGCCTGGAGCCACGACCTGCTGAAAACGCCGGCGCGCGTGCTGTTTCGTCGCCTGGGCGTGTTCGCCGGTGGCTGGTCGCTCGAAGCTGCCGAGGCGCTGGCCGACGACGGCGCCGCACTCGACGCACTCGAGGAACTGCTCGACCACAATATCGCGCAGCGCACCGACGACATCGCCGGGCAGCCGCGCTACACGATGCTCGAGACGATCCGCGAATACGCGTTGGAGCAACTCGGCGCTGCCGGCGAGACCGAGCTGGCGCGCCACAAGCACGCGGCATTCTTCATCGCGCTGGCAGCGCAAGGTGCGCCCCAACTCACCAGCGCTGGCCGCCTGCCCTGGCTGCTGCGCCTGCGCGCCGAGATGAACAACTTCCGCCTCGCGCTGGCCTGGCTGGTGCGCGAGCGGCCCGACGCCGATGGCGCGTTGGCCTTGGCTGCGGCGCTTACCTGGCTCTGGTATTTCGACGGCCTATACCGCGAAGGACTGGGATGGATGGGCGAGGCGATGCAAGTACCCGGCGCGCAAGCCCAGACCCCTGCCGCGGCGGCCGTGCTTTCGGGAATGGCGCGCCTGGCCAGCTTCTCCGGCGAGATGGCGCGGGCGCATGAGTGGGCCGTGCGCAGCATCGAGCGTTGGCGCGCGCTGGACGATCGACGCGGGCTCGGGTTCGCGCTCTTCCACCTGGGCGTCCCGGCGCTCTTCCATCAAGGGCGGGCCGCGGCGGTGGCGGCGCTGCAGGAGGCACGACAGTGCTTTCGCGAGGTGGACGACCCTTGGGGCGTTGCACTGGCCACGGTCTACGAGGGTGTGGTCCTGTCGTACCGTCCCGGCAGCGAGGAAGAGGCAATGGTCGCGCTCAACGCGGGCCTGGCGCTCACCCGGTCCCAGGGCGACGAGTGGGCCGCCAGCACGTGCAGCAGCTATATCGGCAGCCTGGCGTTCAGGCGTGGCGACTACGCCACTGCGCGCCGCGGCTTCACGCACATCCTGACGCAGGCGCGCGAGACCGGAGACCGCTTCCGCCTGTCGCGGAGCACGCACCTGATGGGCGAACTCGAACTCGTCGAAGGCCACCACGGCGAAGCCCTGCAACAGTTGGCCGAGGCGCTGGCGCTGGCGCAGGAGCAGGGACGTGCGGCGGACCTGCCGCAGCTGCTGCGCAGCATGGCCCGCGCACTGGCCGGGCTGGGGCACAGCGCCGAAGCGGCTACGCTCTTCGGCGCCGGCGCGCGCAGTGATGGGCCCCGCTCGACACTGCCGCTCGAGGACGGTATCGCCATCGCGGCGGCACAAGCCGCGTGCCGGGCCGCGCTTGGCGAGTCGCTCTTCGACAGCCAGGCGCAGGCCGGCGCGGCGTTGCCGATGGAGCGCGCAGCCGAGCAGGCACAGGCCTGGTCGAAAGCCTTCAGGACGGGTGCGGCGTGAACCCAACCGCCTGCACCTGCCGACGCACGAACTCCTCCAGCGTCGTCATGCGCACGCCGAACTCGCGTTCGTAGTCCACCGGCGCATCAAACAGCTCTGGCAGCGCGGCGTCGGGCAGGCTCGACAGCCTCAGAATGCGCGCCACTCCCGGGTGCAGCGGCCTGATGAACGTGGCCAGCGCCGAGGCCACGCCGGCCGGCAGGTGCGACGCGCGCAGCGACAGGCCGGCGATGCGTGCGTATAGCGCCGTCACCTCGAGGTTGCTGTAGTTCCCCGGCCCGCCGATGGCCAGCGCGCGAAAGGGAGGAGGATCGTCGAGAAGGCCGCGCACGGCGAGCTGCGCCACATCGTGCGCGCAGACGAAGTTGCGCGGCTTGGTGCCCGGACCGATCAACCGCGCCTTGCCGTTTTCGAGCAGACCCTTGCCATTGAATGCGTGCGCGTGATGCTCCATGAAGGCCGTGGGCTGCAGGATCACCGCGTCCAGGCCACTGGCCAGCAGCGCCGCCTCGATCGCATGCTTGGTGCGGAAGAAGTCGACCGCGTGGTCAGGCCGCGCGCCATAGGCAGAGGTGTAGACGAAGCGCTCAACTCTGGCGTCGCGCGACACCGAGATGAGCGCACGGTGGCCGAAATCGTCTATCGCCTCCATGCGTTGGCGGCCGCGGCCCAGCAGTCCGTGCGCGCACGCCAGCACACGCGTCACTCCGACGATGGCGCGTTCGATTGAAGCCGCTTCGGCCAGATTGCCCGCGACCACCTCAGCGCCCAACGCAGCCAGGTCGGCGCCCAGTTCCGGGTACCGACAGAGGGCGCGCACCGCGATGCCGCGCGCGCGCAGTAACTGGACAACCGGCCGGCCGAGTGCGCCGGTGGCGCCGACAACAAGGATCTTCATGCGGAGCGATTCTCGACGAATGCCCCGTGCCCACAACCCCGGCGCAGCGTTCGGGCATGCGAATTCAGAGAGTCTCAGGGCGAGCCCGATGCCATCCATGTGTCCGCGACACGCAGCGCCGCGAAATCAACGCAAGCTGACACGTCATCAACACCAGGCTGGTTGCCAGACTTG
>JANMMH010000361.1:0-2295 GCA_031373055.1 Rubrivivax sp.
CCGGCGGTGGCAGCAGGCCTTGCGCTGGCCTTGATGGAGACGCTGGCCGACTACGGCGTGGGCTCGTACTTTGGCCTGGCCACCTTCAGCACCGGCATCTTCAAGGCCTGGTTGTCGATGAACGACCGCGTGGCTGCCGCGCAGTTGGCATCGATGCTGCTGGGGGTGGTGGGCCCCTTGCTGCTGCTCGAGCGCCGGGCACAGCGGCGTTTGCGTTTTGCCAGCAACCGCAGCGGCTTGACTGCGGCTACGACCAGCACCGAGGCGCGGCCCGTGCGCCTTCGCGGCGCGGCGCGATGGCTGGTGTGGCTGCTGTGCGCGCTGCCGGTGCTGCTGGGTTTTGTGCTGCCGGTGGGGTGGCTGGCGTGGATGCTGTGGCAGGAAGCCATGCACTCCGAATTCGGCCTGCCGCTCGGGCGTTTTGCGGGCTGGGCCTGGGCCAGTCTGCGCCTGGCGGGCTTGGCCGCACTGATGGCCACGGCGCTGGCTTTGATGCTGGGTTTTGCGCTGCGACAGCAACGTGCGCCGGGCCTGCACGCTGCGGCGCGCCTCTTGTCGCTGGGGTATGCCGTGCCCGGCGCGGTCATCGCTGTGGGCGTGCTCTTGCCGATGGGTTGGTTGCAAGCGCGCTTCCCACAGGTGGCCTTCTCCGCCGTGGTGACCGGCACGGCCTTTGGTGTCCTTTACGCCTACGTCTCGCGCTTCTCGGCGGTAGCTTTGCAGTCAGTGGAAGCCGGCTATGCGCGTATGCCGCTGGCCATTGACGAGTCGGCGCGCATGCTCGGCGGCAGCGCCAAGCGGCTCTTCTTCAAACTCCACCTGCCGCTCTTGCAGCGCTCGGCTTTTGCCGCCGCGCTGCTGGTCTTTGTCGACGTCATGAAAGAACTGCCGGCCACGCTGGTGTTGCGCCCGTTTGGCAGCGACACGCTGGCGGTGGTGGCCTACAACTTCGCGCGGGACGAGCGCCTGGCCGAAGCCGCCTTGCCTTCGCTGGCCATCGTCGCTGTGGGCCTGATCCCGGTGCTGCTGCTGTCCCGCGCCATGCGCGCGCCACCTAACATCGCGCCATGAACCACAAGACCCTGTTCGGCTTTCATGCCGTCACTGTGCGCCTGAAAACCGCGCCGCAAAGCGTGATCGACATCCACGTCGACCCCAGCCGGCGCGACGCCCGCATGCGCCAATTTGTCGAACGCGCGCACGAGGCCGGCGCACGCACGATCGAGAGCGACGACGCGCGCCTTACGGCCATGGCCGGCAGCTCGCGCCACCAGGGTGTGGTGGCGCGTGTCAACCCGCTGCCGCAGCTGCATTCGCTCGACGACCTGCTCGACACGGTGGTCGGCGACCCGCTGCTCTTGGTGCTGGACGGCGTCACCGACCCGCACAACCTGGGCGCCTGCCTGCGCGTGGCCGACGGCGCTGGCGTGCACGCCGTCATCGCCCCGAAAGATCACGCCGTGGGCTTGAACGCCACGGTGGCCAAGGTCGCCAGCGGTGCGGCCGAGACGGTGCCCTACCTGATGGTGACGAACCTGGCGCGCACGCTGGGTGAGCTCAAAGAGCGGCTGATCCACGTCGTGGGCGCCGCCGACGACGCACCGCACACGCTGTACCAGGGCCGCTTATCTGGGCCCTTGGCCTTCGTGCTCGGCGCGGAAGGTGCGGGCATGCGCCAGCTCACGCGCAAACACTGCGACGAGCTGGTGTCGATCCCCATGCGCGGCGCGGTGGAGAGCCTCAACGTCTCGGTCGCGTCGGGCATCTGCCTGTACGAGGCCATGCGCCAACGCGGCGCGTGATCAGAAGCGTTTCATCCAGCCGAGCATGCGCCGCATGAGCGGTGAGTAAGGCGGCAGGAATAGCTTCATGCCGTTCAGGCGCGACTGGTACAGCACCGGCTTGATCTTGCTGAAGGTCTCGAAGCCCCAACGCCCGTGGTAGTGGCCCATGCCCGAGGCGCCCACACCGCCAAAGGGCAGGCCGTCTTGGGCGATGTGCAGCAGCGTGTCGTTCACCGTCACGCCGCCGGCATGGGTGTGTTGCAGCGCGTGCGCGGTGCGCTCGCTGTCATGGTCAAACCAGTACAGCGCCAGCGGCCGTGCACGGGCATTGATAAAGGCCAGCGCTTCATCGGCTCGGTCGTAGGGCACCAAGGGCAGCAGCGGGCCGAAGAGCTCGTCGTGCATCGCGGGGCCGCTGCCTTGCGCGTCGACGATGAGGTGCGGCGCCAGGCGATGTTTGGCGTCGTCACGCGCGCCGCCGCTGAAGAGGCACTCTACGCGTTGGCCCTGG
>JANMMH010000364.1:0-4432 GCA_031373055.1 Rubrivivax sp.
TTGGCCAGACCGAGCAACACCGCGCGCTCGAAGAGGTGCGCGGCCTGCGCGAGCTTGGGCACCCCGGGCGGCGCCAGGCCGGTGCTCACAGCCAGGGTGGACAGCGCACGCAGCACGCTGTCGCCGGCGTCGGTGTCGGCGTCGATCACGCTGAGCGTGGCGCGCGCCAGGCGCACCAGCTGCTCGGTGCGTTCGGTGTAGCGGCCCAGCCAGAAGAGGTTCTCGCCGGTGCGGCTGCTCACCGGGCGGCGGCGCTGCGCCAGGTCGTCGACATGCAATCGCTGCGGCAGCATCGAAAAAGTGTCGACAGGGCCGTCGGTGAGCACCCAAGTGTCCAAGCTGGTGCCGCCGCGCTGCATCGAGACGCTGGCGTCTTCACGCTGGGCCACGCGCGTCATGCCGCCGGGCAGCACGTGCCAGCGGCCCTGCGCGTCCGAAATGGCGTACACACGCACCATCGCCGGGCGCGGCAACACCGCCCCGGCACTCCATTGGGGCGTGCGCGAAAAGCGCAGCCGGCCCTGCGCCGTCCAGGCACTGGGGTCTTGCTCGATGATGGCGGCGCGCTGTTCGCGCCAGTCTTGACGTTCATGGGGCAGCCAGGGACGACCGCTGCGCGGGAAGGTGCCGCGAATGATCTTGTCGTCCAGCGCGTCGCGCACACCGTGCCAGCTGGCAGCTTCACCACACCACCAGGTCGGCAGCGAGGGCATGGCCAAAGGCTCACCCAGGAGCCGGCGTGAAATGCCGGGCAAGAAACCCTGCACAGCGGGCGACTCCAGAAAGCCGCTGCCCAGCGCGTTGGCCATGACCACGGTACCCGCACGCGCGGCCTGCAAGAGGCCCGGCACACCCAGGGCCGAGTCGGGACGCAGCTCCAGCGGGTCGCACCAGTCGTCGTCAAGCCGGCGCAACACGCCGTGCACGGGCTCCAGGCCTTCCACCGTCTTCAAGAAGAGCCGCTCACCACGCACCGTGAGGTCGCCGCCTTCCACCAGCGGCAGCCCCAAATAACGCGCCATGTACGCGTGCTCGAAATAGGTCTCGCTGTAGGGCCCGGGGGTGAGCAGCACCACGCGCGGCACGCCCTGGGCGATGTCGCGCGCGGCGGCGTCCAGCGTGTCAAGCAAACGGCGGTAGCTCGACGCGATGTGCTGCACGCGCAGTTCACGAAAGGCGTCGGGAAACTGGCGCGAAATGAGCAGCCGGTTGTGCAGCACGTAGCCCAGGCCCGAGGGCCCCTGCGTGCGTTGCGAGACGATCCACCAGCGGCCGTCGTCGTCGCGCGCGATATCAAAGGCCACGATGTGCAGCCGCTTGCCGCCGGCCGGCATCACACCCTGCATGGGCCGCAAGTAGCCGGGGTGGCGCAGCAGCAGCGCGGCGGGCAGCAGGCCTTCATGCAGCAGGCGTTGCGGCCCGTACAGGTCGGCCAGCATGGCTTCGAGCAGGGCCGCGCGCTGCGTGACACCGGCTTCGATATGCGCCCAGTCGCTGGCGTCGATGAGCAGCGGCAGCAGCTCCAACTGCCAGGCGCGGCTGGCCGCGCCTTGCTCGCTGTAGACGTTGTGCGTCACGCCGTCGAGCTTGATCTGCTGCGCCACTTGCGCCACACGGCGGTCAAGCTCGTGGTGCAGCTCGCCGCCGTCAGCCGCCGTGACCCACTGCGCGAACTGCCGCCAGGGCGCACGCAGCTGGCCGTGGTGGTCGCGCATCTCGTCCCACACGCCCGCTTCGCCGGGGGCGGCGTGGCGCAAGAGCGCGTGCGCCGCTTGCCCGGCGCCGCCTGGCGCGAACGGCAGTGAAGCTTGCGACTGCGATTGGGACTGTGACAAGGCGACCGGCCTCTTACTTAGCTAATGCGCAAATCGAGCGTGAACGGCATCTCTTGGCTTGGCGCGGCGGGCTTGACCTTCATCACCCCCGGCGTGTGGCCAAACTGCGTGAAGCGTGCCAGGCGCCGGCTCTCGGCGCCGTAGGCGTTGACGGGGAAGTCCGACGGACTCAAGCCGCCCGGGTGCGCCACGTGGTAGCGACAGCCGCCCAGCGAGCGCTCGTGCCAGCGGTCGACGATGTCGAACGTCAAGGGCGCATGCACGCCGATGGTCGGGTGCAGCGCCGAGGGCGGCTGCCAGGCGCGGTAACGCACGCCGCAGACGAATTCGCCGACGCGCCCGGTGGGCTGCAAAGGAGCGGCCTGGCCGTTGACGGTGACGATGTGGCGGTTGCCGTTCAAGCCCGTGACCTTGAGCTCGATGCGCTCCAGCGACGAGTCCACATAACGCGCCATGCCGCCTGGTGCGCCCTCTTCGCCCATCACGTGCCAGGGCTCCAGCGCGGCGCGCAAACTGAGGCCCATGCCTTGCGTGGCTAACTCTCCAATGAGCGGGAAGCGGAACTCGAAGTGCGGCGCGAACCACCGCGCGTCCAGCGCAAAACCAGCCGCGCGCAGCTCGGCAATGACGTCGTTGAAATCCATCTGCACGAAGCTCGGCAGCATGAAGCGGTCATGCAAGGCCGTGCCCCAGCGTGTGAGGCGCGTGCTGCCACGGCCGCGGTAGGGCTCGCGCCAGAACCAAGCCACCAGCGCGCGCAAAAGCAGCTGCTGCGCCAGGCTCATGCGCGCGTGCGGCGGCATCTCGAAGGCACGCAGCTCCAGCAGGCCCAGGCGGCCGGTGGGGCCGTCGGGCGAGTAGAGCTTGTCGATGCAGAACTCGCTGCGGTGGGTGTTGCCGGTGACGTCGATCAAGAGGTTGCGCAGGCTGCGGTCGACCAGCCACGGCGGTACGGCCCCGGAGACCGGGGCCCCCTCCCCGGTCTGCCCTTTAAGCGTTAGCTGGCGCTCCAGCTCTTGCAGCGCGATCTCGATCTCATAGACCTGGTCGTTGCGCGCTTCGTCAAAGCGTGGCGCCTGGCTCGTGGGGCCAATGAACATGCCCGAGAAGAGGTAGCTCAGCGACGGGTGGTTATGCCAATAGGTCAGCAGGCTGGCCAGCAGGTCGGGCCGGCGCAGGAAAGGGCTGTCGGCGGGTGTCGCGCCACCCAGCACGAAGTGGTTGCCGCCGCCGGTGCCGGTGTGGCGGCCATCGAGCATGAACTTCTCGGTCGACAGGCGCGTGCGGTGCGCGGCGTCGTACAGGAACTCGGTGTGGTCGACCAGTTCGGCCCAGTTGTGCGCGGGGTGGATGTTGACTTCGATGACACCGGGGTCGGGCGTCAGGGCCAGCGTTTTCAAGCGCGGGTCGCGCGGCGGGCCGTAGCCTTCGAGCACGATCTTCACGCCCTGCTCGGCCGCAGTGGCTTCGATGGCGGCCAGCAGCGCCAGGTAGTCCTCAAGGAACCGCAGCGGCGGCATGAAGACGTACATCACGCCGCTCTTGCCGCCGTGCTCACGCTCGGCCTTGGGGCCGTTGCCACGCTGGGGGTCGCGCACTTCCACGCACAGCGCGGTACGGGTGAGTTCACCGGCGGACTCGAAGCGCGCGGGCGCCAGCAGGGGGTTGCGAGCGTGGGGCGCTTCGGGGCTGTGGGCGGTGGTGGTCGGGCTAGCGCCCTGACGGCCGTTATCCATCAGGTTCACGCCGGGGCCACGGGCGACGACCGGGGTGCCAGCATTTCGGTCGTTAGCCACCCCCGCCGCTTCCATCGCCCCAAGCGCGCCTTGCTGCAAACGCAGCGCCGCGCCGCTGGGCAGTTGACCATGCGCCGCGAAAGGATCCGGCACCTGCGTAAAAGGCATCTCGGCCTTGGCCGCCCAAGGCAGCGAATCCAGCGGCAGCCGGTAGCCCATCGGCGAATCACCGGGCATCAGGTACAGCCGCTCATCGCGCAAGAACCAGGGGCCGCTGACCCACGCCGGGCCGGCCATCTTGGTGTGCCATTCGCGCTTGATGGGCAAAAGGTAGCCCACGCTTGTATCGAGCCCCTGGGTGAAGACGCGGCGCAGGCGCACGCGCTCAAGCTCGTCGTCCAATCGCGCATCAAACGGGTCGACATTCACCGGCAAGCGCCGCTCGCGCCACAGGTAGTACCAGGTGTCTTCAAACGCCGGCAACACGAATTCAGCATCCAGCCCCAGGCGCGTGGCCAGCCGCGTGGTGAAGACCTGCGCGTGCGCGCTGGTGTAGTGGTGCGGCTCGCGCTCGTCAGCAAAAAGCGTGGGGTCGTTCCAGCATGGCTCACCGTCTTTGCGCCAGCAGATCGACAAAGCCCAGCGCGGCAACTGCTCGCCCGGGTACCACTTGCCCTGCCCGAAGTGCAAGAAGGCGCCGTGCCCATACTTCGCGCGCAGCCGGTGCACGAGTTCGGTGGCAAAGCCACGCTTGGTAGGGCCCAGCGCGTCGATGTTCCACTCTGCACCTTCGCGGTCATCGACCGACACAAACGTCGGCTCGCCGCCCATGGTCAAGCGCACGTCTTGCGCGTCGAGCTT
>JANMMH010000368.1:0-8275 GCA_031373055.1 Rubrivivax sp.
GGCCAGCCGCGTCGAGTGAGCGCCAGAGAAAGTCGCGTGCGTTGCCGGCGTCACCGGCGATGAAGAGCTGCGACGTGAGTTCGCCAAACGTGGCGTGGCGCAGCTTGACGAGGATGTGTGGTGTGCGCCCGGGGTAGGCCACCGGCTTGATGGTCTTGAAGCTCAGGCTGCCGTCGCTGGCGCTGCGCGCGGCGCCGAAACCCTGGAAGCCTTCGTCCATGCGCTCGGGCGGATCGTTCACGCGCGGGTGGCGGTAGCTGGCCAGCGCGTCGCATTGCCAGATCTCGACCTCGGCGTTGTCGATGGTGCGGCCGTTGCGGTCGAGCACGCTGAGCGCCAGGCCCAGGTGTTCGCCGCGTGCCACCAAGGTTTGGCTGGCACGTCGTGTGACTGTCAAGTCAGCGTCCCAGTCGTCCCAGCCTTTGCGCCAGGCGGCACTGGGATAGAACGGGCCGTCGGTCATGGCCGGCAAGGCGGTGCGTGGCTGCGCCCAGGCGGGCAGGGCCAGCGTGGCGGCAGCACCGGCGATCAGCAGGCGGCGGTGGGGCGATGGGGTTTGCATGGGATGGCCCTCTTGATGAACGTTAGCTTCCCGTTGGCTTCAGCGCTGGCGCTTGATCAATCCTTCGTTCTTGAGCAAGCGTGGCGCCACCACCGGCACCGTCAGCATGGTGCTGGCCACCGCCATCAGCAAGAGGGCGGTGAACAAGGTGCTGGTGATGATGCCTTTGTCGAGCAGGATGTTGACGAAGATGATCATGATCAGCGCCTTGGTCTGCAAGAGCCAGCCGATGGTCCAGGCTTCGCCGCGTGGCCAGCCCAGCCAGCGCCCGGCCAGGGCCACACCCATGAGCTTGCCGGTGACCGACGCGACGAGCAGCGCGGCCGCCGCCAGCAGCACGGCACCGCCGCCCATCTCCCACTGTGTGCGCAGGCCCGTCGACAAGAAAAACACCGGCATCACCACCAGCAGCACGTGGTGGCGCAGTGCGTCGAGCTGCTCCTGGCCGAACCATTCGGCGTCGATGACCACGCCGGCCAGAAAGGCGCCCACCATGTAGTGCAGGCCGGCCCAGTCGGCGCCGAAGCCGCAGACGGCCAGCCAGATAAGTGCCACAAACCAGCGGTCGCGCGCGGGCAGGGCGCGCATCAGGCGGCGCAGGCCCACGGCCAGCAGCGCGAAGGCGAGCAAGAAGCCGAGCTGGCGGCCCACGCGTTCCCAGTCCATCAAGATGAGTGCGAGCACGCCCCAGATGGCGATGTCGTCCAGGCTGGCGTAGCGCAAGATGCGCTGGCCCAGCGGCTGGCGCAGGATGGCCAGTTTTTCCATCAGCAAGATGAGGATGGGCAGCGCCGTCACCGCGCAGGCCATGCCAATGCCGGCGACGAACTGCCAGGGCCGCGCTTGCGCACCCATCCAGCCGGCGCCACTCGCAAGCAGGCCCAGCGCCACCAGCGCGCCCAGCAGCAGCGGGAAGACTAACGCTGCAGCGGCGGTGACACCGGTTTCGCGCCGGTGCATCCACGCTTGCTTCAAGTCGAGCTCCGTGCCGGCGATAAACACAAACAGCATCACGGCCCACCAGGCCACGCCGTTCAGCGACTGCACTACCGCCGGTGTGAACACAAAGCGGTAGTAGTCGGGAAACGCCGCACCCAAGGCTCCCGGGCCGAGCACGATGCCGGTGAGGATCTGAACCACCACCAGCGGCGCCCAGTAGTCGGTGCGGCCCAGCCGCCACAGCAGGTAAGGCACGGTAAAGATGATCACCATGGCGATGAGGAAGAGCTCGGTCGTAGGCAGCGTCATGTCGTCTCCAGCGCGCTGCGCTGCAACCAGGCCGAGACATCGGGATTGAAGGTAGCGGCGGCCTGGCGCATGACCCAGTGCCCCGTGTCATAACGTTCAACATGATTGCCAGGCCCCGCCGCGATGCGCGCCAGCCAGGCTACTGAATGGAACATGAAGGGCTTGCGCTGCGCGTAGGCGTAGAACATCGGGCAACTGGGCGCCAGCGGCCGCACGCGCCCGAAGCGGCCGCTCCACAGGGCGGCGTAGGGGTAGTTCATCTGCGCGCCCATCAGCCCGGCGTCACCACGCCAGCGCATTTGGCGCGCCATCCAACGCGTCATGGCGTCGCCCAGGCGCTGGCTCACGTGGCCGCCCAGCCACCAAGCCAGCGCCAGCCAGAGCTGGTAGGCGGCGATACCGAGCTTGGCGCCCAGGCCGCACGCGGCCATGAATTCGCGCGACATGGCATCGCCGATGTCGATGCCGATGAGGCGATTCACCCGCTGCGGATAACGCACCACATACGCGTAGCCGAAGAGGCAGCCCCAGTCGTGCAGCATCAGCGTTACGGGGGCGTTGGGGCTGGTCTGCGTGATGACGCGGTCGAAGAAGCTCGTCAGCTCATCGAGCGTGTAGGCGCGGCGCGGCTTGGCGACATCGAAGCCCGGCAAGGTGAAGCGCACGCAGCGGTGCGTGGTTTTGAAGTGCGCCACCTGGGCGTCCCACAAGTGATGGGTGTCGGGCCAGCCGTGCACCAGCACCATGGTTTCGGGGCCCTGGCCCTCGATGTGGATGTCAATGCCGTCGATCTGCAACATGGCATTCGGTTTTTCTTGCAAAACGCCTCCTGGAAACGAGACTTGAAACCTCGCTGATCAATACTCGGGCCCTCCTCTCGATTCTTACCAAGGATGCCACCGCATGAAACGCCGTACGCTGAGTTTCCTGATTCCCCTGGCCCTGACGGCAACAGCCGCCATGGCCCAGCCCAAAGACATTCGCATCGCCCACATCATGGGCAAGACCGGCGCGCTGGAGGCCTATGCCAAGCAGTCGTCGGTGGGCTTCATGATGGGCCTGGACTACGCCACCGGCGGCACCATGACGGTGGCAGGCAGGAAGCTCGTGGTCATCGAGAAGGACGACCAGGGCAAGCCCGACCTGGGCAAGACGCTGCTGACCCAGGCCTACGCCGACGACAAGGTTGACCTCGCTGTGGGCACCACCAGCTCGGGCGTGGCGCTGGCCATGCTGCCGGTGGCCGAAGAGGCGAAGAAGATCCTGCTCGTGGAGCCCGCCGTGGCCGACGCCATCACCGGCGACAAGTGGAACAAGTACATCTTTCGCACCGGGCGCAGCAGCTCGCAGGACGCCATCGCCAACGCCGTGGCCTTCGACAAAGAAGGGCTAACGATCGCCACACTGGCACAGGACTATGCCTTTGGCCGCGACGGCATCAAGGCCTTCAAAGAAGCCTTCAAGAAGGCCAAGATCGTGCACGAGGAATACGTGCCGATGGCCACCACCGACATCACGCCGGCGGCGCAGCGCATCTTCGACAAGTTGAAGGGCCTGCCTGGGCGCAAGGTGGTGGTCGTGGCCTGGGCCGGCAACATCGCCATTCCCTTCAAGATGCTGGACATGGAGCCGCAGCGCTTTGGCATCGAGATCGCCACGGGCGGCAACATCCTGCCGGCGATGGTGCAGTACAAGCGCATCCCCGGCATGGAAGGCGCCACGTACTACTACTTCGGCATCCCCAAGAACCCGGTGAACGAGTGGCTGGTGGCCAACCACTACAGCAAGTACAAGAGCCCGCCCGACTTCTTCACCGCCGGTGGCATGAGTGCCGGCATTGCGGTGGTGGAAGCGCAGAAGAAGACCAAGGGCGACACCACCACCGACAAGCTCATCGCGGCGATGGAAGGCATGAGTTTTGAGACGCCCAAGGGCAAGATGACCTTCCGCAAGGAAGACCACCAGGCGATGCAGGACATGTTCCATTTCAAGATCAAGTCCGACCCGGCGTTTGAATGGGGCGTGCCGGAATTGGTGCGCGTGATCAAGGCCGAAGAGATGAACATTCCGATCAGGAACAAGCGCTGAGGATCGGCCGCTGAGCCTCAATGCATTGGACCCCGTGCTCGAAACCCGCGATCTCACGATCCGCTTTGGTGGTCACGTCGCTGTCGACCACGTCTCATGCGCGTTTGCGCCGGGCACGCTCACGGCCATCGTCGGCCCCAACGGCGCGGGCAAGACGACCTACTTCAACCTCATCTCGGGCCAACTCAAAGCCAGCGAAGGGCAGGTGCTGCTGGGTGGTGTGGACATCACACGTGAAAGCGCGCCACAGCGCACCAAACGCGGCCTCGGTCGCGCGTTCCAGCTGACGCAACTGTTCCCAAACTTGAGCGTTCTTGAGAACGTGCGGCTGGCTGTGCAAGCGCGCCACGGCGGCGGCCTGGACCTGCTGCGCGTGTGGCTTGACCACCGCGACTGGATAGCCGAAGCGCGCGCGCTCTTGAACGACGTCCACCTCGACGCGCAGCGCGACGCCTTGGCCGCGAGCCTGCCGCATGGCGACCAGCGCAAGCTCGAAGTGGCGCTCTTGATGGCGCTCAACCCCAAGGTCTACATGTTCGACGAGCCCACGGCGGGCATGAGCGCCGACGAAGTACCGGTGGTGCTGGACCTCATCCGCGCGCTGAAGGCCAAGCGCGACTGCACCATCTTGCTCGTCGAGCACAAGATGGACGTGGTGCGTGAGCTCGCCGACCGCATCGTCGTGCTGCACAACGGCCAGCTCGTTGCCGACGGCGAGCCGGCCACGGTGATCGCCTCGCCCGTGGTGCAACAAGCCTACCTGGGCGTGGCGGCCGAGGAGAGCGCATGAGCGCGCTGCTCGAACTGCAAGGCGTGCACACGCACATTGGGCGTTATCACATCCTGCACGGCGTGGACTTGCAGGTGCCGCAGGGCGAGGTGACGGTGCTGCTGGGCCGCAACGGCGCGGGCAAGTCGACCACGTTGCGCACGATCATGGGCTTGTGGCCGGCAAGTGCTGGCAGCGTGCACTTCCAGGGCCGTGCCCTGCATCAGCTCAGCACGCCCGAGATCGCGCAAAGCGGCATCGCCTATGTGCCCGAGAGCATGGGCATCTTCGGTGACCTGACGGTGCAAGAGAACGTGTTGCTGGCCGCCCGCTCGGCGCGCCGCGTGGCCATGCTGGACAGCGCCCGGCTTGAGTGGATCTTCGGCTTCTTCCCGGCGCTGAAGACCTTTTGGCGCCACCCCGCCGGCAAGCTCAGCGGCGGCCAGAAGCAGATGCTGGCGGTGGCGCGCGCCATCATCGAGCCGCGTGAGCTGCTGCTCTTTGACGAGCCGAGCAAGGGGCTGGCGCCGGCCATCGTGATGAACCTCATCCGCGCTTTGCGCGAACTCAAAGCGCAGCGCAGCACGATCCTGCTCGTCGAACAGAACTTCATGATGGCCAAGGCGCTGGGCGACACCGTGGCAGTGATGGACAACGGCCGCGTGGTGCACGCCGGGGCAATGGCCGAGCTGGCGGCTAACGATGAAATGCAGGGGCGGCTGTTGGGGCTTTCGTTGGGGGCGCACGCATGAAGCTGGATCTGCGCCCCATCGCCTTGCTCATCGCGCTGGCCCTCATCGCCTTGCCCTTCATCGGCAGCCCCACCACCTGGCTCACGCTCACCATCGCTGGTCTCGCCATGGGCATGATCGTCTTCATCATCGCCTCGGGTCTGACGCTGATTTTCGGCTTGATGGACGTGTTGAACTTCGGCCACGGCGTCTTCATCGCGCTCGGTGCGTTCGTGGCCACCTCGGTGCTGGCCAGCATGGGCGCGCTGGCCGGCAGCGAATCGATGCTGGCCAACCTCGCGGCCATCTTCATCGCCATGTGCGCGGCCATGGCTGCGGCCGCCGCGCTGGGCTACGCCTTCGAGCGTGTGCTGGTGCGGCCGGTGTACGGCCAGCACCTCAAGCAGATCCTCATCACCATGGGCGGCATGATCGTGGGTGAAGAGCTCATCAAGGTCATCTGGGGTCCGCTGCAAATAGCGCTGCCGCTGCCGCCGTCGCTGCGCGGCTCGGTCTTCATCGGCGAGGCGGCGATCGAGAAGTACCGGCTGGTGGCTGTGGTTGTCGGCTTTGCCGTGCTAACAACATTGCAACTGGTGCTCAACCGCACCAAGCTCGGCCTGCTCATCCGCGCCGGCGTGCAAGACCGCGAGATGGTGGAAAGCCTGGGCTACCGCATCCGCTCGCTCTTCGTCGGTGTCTTCGTCGCCGGCTCGGCGCTGGCGGGCTTGGGCGGTGTGCTCTGGGGGCTGTACCAACAAAGCGTCACGGCGCAGATCGGCGCGCAGGTCAACGTGTTGATCTTCATCGTCATCATTATCGGCGGCCTGGGCTCCACGCTGGGATGCCTCATCGGCGCGCTCTTGGTGGGCCTGCTGGCTAACTACACCGGCTTTCTGGTGCCAAAGCTGGCACTGTTCTCCAACATCGCTCTGATGGTCGCCATCCTGATGTGGCGGCCGAAAGGCCTGTACCCGGTGACGAATCGATGAGCCCCCACGCTCTCTTCGTTCGCTGCCCCCCGAGGGGGCTGGCCTCCCTTGGGGCGGCCCGGCGGGAGGCCCGATGAACACCTTGAACCGCCTGCTCTCGCACGACCTGCCACGCAGCCGCTGGCTGGCGGCCGCCTTGCTCGTCGTCGTGCTCGCACTCGCCGCTGCGCCCTTCATCTTCCCCGGCAGCAAAGCACTCGGGGTGGCGGCCAAGATGTTGGTCTTCATCCTGCTCGTGGCCAGCTACGACCTTTTGCTGGGCTACACCGGCATCGTCAGCTTCGCGCACACCATGTTCTTCGGCATTGGCGCTTACGGTGTGGCCATCGCCAGCACGCGCCTGGGTGAAGGCGGATGGGCTGTGCTCGTCGGTACGGTGTTAGCACTGGCCGTGTCACTCGTGCTGTCGCTGGCGGTCGGCCTCTTCAGCCTGCGCGTGCGCGCGATCTTTTTTGCCATGATCACGCTGGCGGTGGCGGCCGCCTTTCAGACCTTGGCCTCGCAGATGTCGGAGTGGACCGGCGGCGAAGACGGCTTGAGCTTCAAGAACCCGGCGTGGCTGTCGCCTTCGTTCGAGCTCCTCAGCACGCCCGTGTTGGGCTTGACGATCGACGGCCGCGTGCTCTGCTACTACGCCATCTTCGCGGCGGTGGCGTTGCTCTTCTTGCTGCTGCTGCGCATCGTCAATTCACCCTTCGGCCGCGTGCTGCAAGCCATCCGCGAGAACGACTTTCGCGCTGAGGCGCTGGGCTACCGCACGGTCGTGTACCGCACGCTGAGCAACGTCATCTCGGCCCTGGTGGCCACGCTGGCCGGCGTGCTGCTGGCGCTATGGCTGCGCTACACCGGGCCCGACACCACCTTGTCGTTCGAGGTCATGCTCGACATCCTGCTCATCGTCGTCATCGGCGGCATGGGCACGATGTATGGCGCCGTGCTCGGCGCGGTGATCTTCATGCTGGCGCAGAACTATCTGCAAGATCTGCTGGCCCTTGGCGCGGGTGTCGTGGCCGATGTGCCGGTGCTCTCGGCCCTGGTTTCGCCCGAGCGCTGGCTGCTCTGGCTGGGTGTGCTCTTTGTGCTCTCGGTCTACCACTTTCCCACGGGCATCGTGGGCAGGCTGCGTGCGCTGGCGCTGCCCTTGCGTGCTCTGGGCAAGCACTGAAATGGCGCTGTGGATCACGCTGCGATCGTGCCGGCGCCAGCCTGAACCTAGTAAGGCGCCACCCGGACGAGCAGAGACGCAGCACGCTCGGTCGATTTGCATTCGTAGGCGCATCGCGAAAGAATAGGGCGATGACACACAGAAGCCTGTCGGTGCTGATTTCCATTGCGCTCGCGTTGGGCGCTTGGTTTCCAACACGCAGCTTGGCCACGGAGCCGCCGCCCACGGTGTCGCAGGCACTGGCAAGTGTGGAGAAACGCATCCGCAGCGGAGAGATTCCGAACGTGCACGGCGTAATTGTCGTGCGCCAAGGTGTCACCTTGGCTGAGTGGTACTTCGACGGCGCGGATATCCGGCGCGACAGCGGCGCCATCGGCGTGGTGAAGTTTGATTCGGCCACCTTGCACGATGTGCGCTCGGTCACCAAGAGCGTCGTATCGCTGCTGTTTGGGATTGCAATGGCCAACGGGGCTATCAAGAATCTCGATGTTCCCGTACTCGACTTTTTCCCTGAGTACAAGAACCTCCAGACTACGGAGCGCCGGCTGATCACACTGCGGCATCTGCTATCCATGACCTCGGGGTTAGGCTGGGACGAAAGCAGTTTCCCGTACACCGACCCGCGAAATAGCGAAACCGCGATGGGTGTCGCTGACGACCCGATGCGCTATGTGCTGGAACAACCGCTGGAAAGCTTGCCCGGCTCGCAGTTCCGCTACA
>JANMMH010000376.1:0-15748 GCA_031373055.1 Rubrivivax sp.
AGCGGCAGGTGCATGCGCGCCATCCAGACCTGCGAGCCAAGCAGCTGCCAGGTCGCGGTCGAAGCCTGCAAGCCCGCATCCAGCCAGGCCATCTGCTCGGCGCCGAGCATCTGCCGCGTCGGGCTGGCGGTGGCGCCCGACAGATGGTCCGCGCGCGAGGCCTGCTGGTCGCGGCCGAGCGCGCGCGCGTCGAGCATGTGCAGCGTGGCCAGGTTGCCGAAGTCAAAGCGGCGATAAATCTTGGCCGGCGCCGCCGGGTCGGGCACGCGTATCGGCAACCACTCCTGAAACGCCTGCATCGCCGCCGCGCGGCGTGCACTGAAGCTGCCTTTGCTCGGGTCATGTGCGCTGGCGCCGTCGCGCCAGATGCCGTTGACGAGGTCGTGGTCGTCCCAGACGGCGATCACCGGCATCGCCGCATGCATGGCCTTGAGGTCGAAGTCGCCACGGTAGAAAGCGTGCCGCTCGCGGTAGTCCTGCAGCGTGATCAACTCGCGGTCCGGCTCCCAGTTGCGGCCCAGCAGGCGCGAGGCAAATTCGAGCCCGCGGCTCAGGTCCGATTCATAGATGTAGTCGCCCAGCAGCACGGCAGCGTCGATGTCGCCGCGCCGCGCCGCGTCGGCGTAGGCGTGGAACTGGCCGACGGGGTAGGCCGCGCAGCTCATCACCGCCAGCCGTACCTGGCCGGCCGCCCCGACCGGAAGGGTCTTGGTGCGCCCAGCAGGCGACAGCTCGCCACCGAAGCGAAAACGGTAGTGGTAGCTGGTGGCCGGCTGCAGACCGCTAACGTCGACCTTGACGGTGAAGTCGCGCGCGGCGTTGGTGCTTGTGGTGCCCGAGGCCACCACGCTGGCAAAGAGCGCGTCGCGGGCGAGCTCCCAGCCGACGTCGACCGCCCCGGCAGCACTTTGCGTGACGCGGGTCCAGAGCATGACGCGGTCGGCCAGCGGGTCGCCGCTGGCCACGCCGTGGCCGAAGGTGCCCTCGGGCGTGGTGCCGCCGCCGCACGCGGACAGGCCGACGCCGAGCGTGCCCAGCGCGGCGCCGACCAGCGCGCCGTCGCGCACGAAGCGGCGGCGCGTGACCGGCACGGCGTCGAAGGGCGCTTCGGTCGGGGCGACGGGCTCGGGAAGTTCAGGCTGGCGCATGCTGGTGTCCTCTGGAAATCGCATGCGTGAAAGTTGACGCACACCGACCGCATCTTCTACGCTCGCGGCGCCGGCGCGTGTAGGCGCGCATGCCGACACGCAACAGATGTTGCCCATACCCGACGCCAGCCGACGGCGCGCGCCGGTCAACACTTGCTAACGTCTAAAGTACGTGGCACTCGTTGGGCCTGATGCTCCGCGTCATGGCGGGATCACGGCGGGCGGGGAAACCGACTCAAGTGTTCATGCTTGATGCGAAAGTGGCCACCTGCCATCACCAACACGCGTGTGCCCCGGCCCTGGATCTTGAACTCGCGGCCAGCTTGCGCGCCTTCCCAGTAGTAGGTGTAGGTCGCCGTGGCGCTGGCTGCATCAAGGCTGAGCACGACGATGTCTGACAAGTAAAAGCGCGCCCGCTTGACCGTCGGGTCGCCGCGCCAGGTTTTCTCGAACACCGCCTGAATGGCCGCGCGCCCGATGAAGTCGCCGTCGTTGTAGCGAAAGTACGCACACTCGTCGATCATGTCGCGGATCAGCGTGAAGTCTTCCTTCTCGGCCAGCGCCTCGAAGCGATGCAGGAACGCGACCACCGAGGCTTCGTTGAAGGTGCTGCGCATGCGCGAGGTCTCCTGAAGACGCGTGGTGCAGGCCGGCATGCTGAGGCCGAACATCAGCGCCAACACAACGGTGGCCGGCCCGTGCCTAGTCGAGCTTGGCAGCGCTGCCATGCCGACGCTGATTCTCGGCGAACGAATCGGCGATGAGTCTTTCCAGAATCTTGAGGTCGACATCGCCAAGCCGGCGCAGGCCCAGACAAGACTTGCCCATCTTGTGCTTTCCCAGTTTGGCCAGCAATTCGTCTTGCCGGTGCCCCGGACTGATGAGGTAGACGCTGATGTCGCCCTTACGCGATGAGAAGCCCACCTGGCACCAATCGCCGCCGTGCCCGCTGGTGTACTGATAGCGGTAAGTGCCGAAGCCCACAATGTTGGCGCCCCACATGCGGGGCTCCTGTTTCGTGAGTCTGCGCATGAGCGCATGGATGGCGTCGCAATCCGCACGGCGCACGGGGTCGTCGATGGCGGCCAGGTACTCGGCCACACTGGCTTGGGTGGGCTTGGTCTTGAGTTCGGGCATGCGAGCTCCTCAATGTGTGTGTTCAGCCGCCGTCGACCCTCGCCCCAAACGCGTCGCCAGCCACGCCATCGGCAAGTAGGCACCCACCAAGTCGACGGCAATGAACCACGCCGGCGCCGGGATCATGAAGCTGGCTGCGATGCCGCCGCACAAGAAGACAGCGCCCACGGCATAGGCCAGGGGCAGTTTGGCGCTGGCGGCGATGACGTAGGCCACCAGCGCGCCCGCCAGCGTGCCCAGCGCATGCGCCAGGAAAGGCATCACGAAGTGCTGGGGCTGAAAGAGGTGTAGGCCGGCGCGCAGACCCTCTGCGGTCTTCACATCCACACCTGCCGGCGACGCGATGAGCATGGGGCCGACGGTAATGAGCGCCATATTGACGGCGCTGCCGATGACGATGCCCAGGACCAGGGCGAGCAGGTTGCGCAGCAGCTTGGGCATGGGGTCTCCTGGCGGTGTTGTGGTCAGTGACCTCTGCAGTCTAGCGCTGACGACGCGACATGCTCAGCGCCCGTGCAAGACGCGCCACACGCGTTCCGATGTCAGTGGCATTTGCAAGTTAGCCACCCGCGCGCCGGCGCCGCCCGAGGCCAGTGCATCCACCACGGCGTTTACCACCGCCGGCGTGGCGCCGATGGTGCCGAGCTCGCCCACGCCCTTCACACCGAGGGCGTTGTTGAGGCAGGGCACGCTGGTGTCGAACTCGGTCTTGAAACCGACGAAGCCGTCGGCGCGTGGCAGCGCGTAGTCCATGTAGCTGGCCGAGAGAAGTTGGCCGCTTTCGTCGTAAACGATGCGCTCGCACAGCGCCTGGCCGATGCCTTGCACGGCGCCACCGTCGACCTGGCCGCGCACGATGCCGGGGCTGACCACCGTGCCGATATCGTTGACGCTGGCGTAGGCCACCAGCTCGACGGCGCCGGTGTCGGGGTCGATCTCGACCTCGCAGACGTGGCAGGCGTTGGGCCAGCTTGGGCCGGCCACCGCGCTGGTGCTAACGACAGCGATACGCGCATCGCTTTGACGCGCCGCAAGCTGCGCGAGATCGATGCCGACATCGGTGCCGGCGACCGTGTAGCGCCCCGCCGCGTAGACAAGGTCGGCGGCCGGCGCTTCCAGTGCTTCGGCCGCGAGATCACGGGCTTTGTCCAGCGTGTCTTTGGCGGCCACCTTCAGCGCCGCACCACCGGTGAAGAGCGAGCGACTCGCCGCACTGCCGAAGCCGACACCGCGGTCGGTATCGCCTTGCTTGATGCGGATGCGCTCGATGGGCACGTCAAACGCGTCCACCGCCAGCTGCGCATAGCTCGTGGCAATGCCCTGGCCCATGGCCATGGTGGCGGTGTAGATCTCGATGAAGCCGTCGGGGGTGATGTCCACCGTCACGCGCTCTTCGAACATGCCTGCACCCGTCCATTCCAGGAAGGTGGCCAGGCCGCGCCCACGCAGCTTGCCGCGGGCTTGTGACGCGGCGCGCCGTGCGTCGAAGCCGGCCCAGTCGGCCAGCGCTAGGCCACGGTCCATCACGCGCTCGAACTCGCCGCAGTCAACCACCTGCGCCATGGCGTTGGTGTAGGGCATCTGCTTCGGGCTCACCATGTTGCGCCGGCGCAGCTCCACGCCGTCGATGCCGAGCTGGCGCGAGGCGGCGTCTATCAGGCGCTCGATGAGGTAGATGCACTCGGGCCGACCGGCACCACGGTAAGCGCCGGTGGCGTTGATGTTCGTCATCACCGCTGTCAGGTGCAGATCAATGAGCGGGATGTCGTAGATGCTGGTGATGACCCACGGGCCGATCATCAAAGGGATGATGACCGAGGTGGTGCCGGGGTAGGCACCGACATTGGCCAGCGTGCGCACACGCAAGGCCAGCACGTTGCCCTGCGCATCGAGCGCCATCTCGGCGTGGCTGTCCTGGTCGCGGCCGTGCACGGCGCTCAGGAATTCTTCGACGCGGTCGGGGCGCCACTTCACGGGGCGCTTCAATTGCAACGCAGCCCAGGCCACGGCGATGTCTTCGGCGTAGATGCCCGTCTTCATGCCGAAGCCACCACCGACATCGCCCACCAGCACACGGATGCTCTCCACCGTCTGCCCCGGCAAGGCCTCGGCCATGCTCGCGCGCAGGCCGCCAGGCATCTGGCTCGACAAGCGCACGTGCAGGCGCCGCGATGCCTCGTCGACCCAGGCCAGCACCGTGCGTGGCTCGATCGGGCTCGGCGCCAGACGCTGGTTCTCGATGTCCATCACCACCACGTGTGCGGCGCGATCAAAGGCTGCAGCGGTGGCGGCAGCGTCGCCATGGCGTGCCACGGCGCAAACGTTGTCGGGCGCGGCAGCCCACACCACCGGCGCGCCGCTTTGCGTGGCGGCGTGCACGCTGCTGACGGCAGGCAGCTCTTCGAGGTCGGCCCAAATGGCGTCGGCCGCAGCACGTGCTTGCTCGCGCGTGCTGGCCACCACGGCGGCCATGGGCTCGCCGACAAAGCGCACGAACTCGTGTGCCAGCGCGCGCTTGGGTGCGGCGGTCATCGGCGTGCCGTCGGGGCGTGTGAAGGCGGGCGCCAGGGGAATGGGCTTGACGCCGGCCGCCTCCAGCTGCGCGCCGCTGTAGACGGCCAGCACGCCGGGCATGGCGCGCGCCTCGTCGAGGTGCAAGCTTTGTATGCGCGCATGGGCGACGTTAGCGCGGGCGAAGCACAGGTGCAGCTGGCCGGGCAGGGCGTGGTCGTCGGTGAACTGGCCTTGGCCTTGCACGAGGGCGGGGTCTTCGATGCGGCGGATGGTTTGGCCGGAGCCGTAGCGTTGGGCGGCGGTGGTCGTGGTGGCGCTCATGCTGTCAACCCCTTCCCGTGCCCTTCCCCTGCTAGGGGAAGGGAGCTTGGTGCGGTGGCTGCCATCAGCTGCGCGGCTTGCTGGACCGAGGCCACGATGTTGACGTAGCCGGTGCAGCGGCACAGGTTGCCTTCCAGCGCCTCGCCGATCTGCTGCGCGCTGGGCTTGGCGTTGCTGCGCAGGAGGCACACCGCCGTCATCACCATGCCAGGGGTGCAGAAGCCGCACTGCAGGCCGTGGCAGGCAATGAATGCTTCTTGCACGGGGTGAAGAACACCGTCTTGCGCCAGGCCTTCGATGGTCTCGATGCGCGCGCCCTGGGCTTGCACGGCGAGCATGGAGCAGCTCTTGATGGCCACGCCGTTGACGAGCACGGTGCAGGCGCCGCATTGGCTGGTGTCGCAGCCGGCGTGGGTGCCGGTGAGGCCTTGTGTGCTGCGCAGCCAATCGAGCAGCAGCGTGGCCGGGGCGACCTCGCTGTGCACAGTCTGGCCATTGAGGGTGGTGTTCAAAGTGTTCATGCTGGGTTGTCTAGACAAGTGGTCAAGAAGTCAGAGGGCTGCTGTTCGATCAAAGTGCGCAGCTGCGAAAACCGCAAAACGAGGTGTCATCTTCAAGTCGTGCAAAGCGCCGTGCCGCCGGGTGTGCCAGGCGCCGACGCGTCCACCACGAAGCACCACGCAGCACGCCGTGGCCGCGGGCCGCCGGTGTACGGTCGAGTTCATCCGCAGTGGCTTGATGGCCGGGCCAGGCGCGGCCACTGCCCAAGGTCCATTCGAAGACATCACCCCAGGCAAAACCGCGCGCGCTCGCGTGCCCCGCAGCGAGCTCCCACTCGGGCTCGGTGGGCAAGCGCCGGCCGGCCCAGCAACACCAGGCTTCGGCCTCAAAGCGCGTGACGTGCATGGCCGGCTGCCCGCCCGGCACGCGCTGTACTTGGCCGCGGCGCATGACCAGCACGCCCGCGCGCATTTGCTCGACATCACGCGGCGCCCGCCGGCCTTCGGCTTGCAGCCAGGCCCAGCCTGGCTCGCTCCAGAACTCGCGCTGGTCGTAACCGCCGTCTTCGGCAAAACCGACATAGCGCGCCCAGTTCACGGCCATGGCGTCGATCTCGAATTCGGGCACGGCCACCTCATGCGCCCAGCGTTCGTTCTCGGGCACGAAGCCACCACGCGGTGAGCCCATCATGAAGCGCTGCGCCGGCATCCACAGCGCGGCACGGTCGCTGCGTGCGGGCACCACCGCGGTGGCCACGGGCAGCTGGCGATGTGCGGCGAGTTCGGCCAAGGACTCACCCAGGCGGTCTTCGTGCCAGAGTGCGGCGCGGTAGGGGTGCAGCGCGTCGTCGCTGTCGTCGCAGCGCTCCAGCAGCTCCAGGGTGCCCTCCAGCGTGGTGGCCATGTAGGCGCGCAGCAGCTCGGCCTCAAGCCCATCACAGCGGCGTGTGGCGGATGCAAACCAGCCGTCGGCACGCGGCTCGATCGACGCCAGGCGCGGTGAGTCGATGGCCGCATGCTCTCCCTGCTTGCGCTGCAGGTGGCGGCCGATGGCGTACTCCTGGTACCAGGCCGAATGGCCCACCAGCCACAGCGCCGACAGGCCATTGGGCGCGCCCAGTGCCTGCGCCTGCTCGAACAAGGTCAGCCACTGCAGCGTGACGTTGCGCGCGTCCATCAGTGCCAGTGACAGCAGCTCGCGCCCGGCGTGACGCATCAGTCGTGCGTCTTCAATGCCGGCGGCGGTCAGCGTGACCATCACAAGCCCGCGTCACCCACCAGTCCGTGGCGGATGGCGTAAACGGTGAGCTCGGAGTTGTTGCCCAGTTGCAGCTTCTCGAGCACGCGTGCGCGATAAACCGAGACCGTCTTCGGGCTGAGCATGAGCTCAGCCGCGATGTCGGACAGGCGCTTGCCCGAGGCAATCTTCACCAGGGTTTGCAGCTCGCGGTCTGACAGTTTGTCGTGCAGGTTCTGCGCCAAAGGTGTCGTCAGGCTCTCGACCAGCATCTGCGCAATCTCAGGCGTCACGTACTTGCGGCCCTGCGCCACCGTGTGCACTGCCTGCACCAGCAGCTGCGGATCGCCGCCCTTGTTGACGTAGCCATGCGCGCCGGCACGTAGCGCACGCAGCGCGTACTGGTCTTCGGGGTACATGCTGACGATGAGCACCTTGATCGGCGAGCCCTCGTCCTTCAGAGCGTGCAGTGCGTCCAGGCCGCTGCGCCCGGGCAGGTTGATGTCGAGCACGAGCACGTCGCAGTTGTGTTGGCGCAAAAGCACGCGCAGCTCACCGTAATCGCTGGCTTCACCCACGACTTCGATGTCGTGGGCATCGGTCAGCGTGTCGCGGATGCCGCGGCGTATCAGCGCGTGGTCATCACACAAGAGCACGCGGATCACAGCGCACCCCAGGCTGATGGGTCGTGCACGCGGTCGGCCATCGCATCGGGGTCAGCGTCGTCATCGACGTGCGACGCTGGCCTGGCGCCACCCTGCACTGGCACCGACAAGATCAAGGTCGTGCCGTGCGGGTTGCTGGTGAGGTCGATCCAGCCCCCCACCGTGCTGGCGCGTTCATGCAGGCCGCGGATGCCGAAGCTGCGCGCCTTCACCAAGTCTTGTGGCGCCAGGCCGCGGCCGTTGTCGCTGATCTCCAGCAGCAGCACGCCCGCACTGAGCGACAGCGAGATCTCCACCCGTTGCGCCATCGCATGCTTGCTGACATTCGTCAGCGCCTCTTGCGCGCTGCGGTAGGCCACCAGCGGCACGCCGCTGGGCAGCTGCAACTTTTCATGGCTGGTGCTGAACGCGCATTCGATGCCGGTGCGCTTGGCGAAGCGCTGCGCCATCCACTGCAGCGCGGGCACCAGGCCTTGCTCCAAGATAGCAGGGCGCAGGTTGTGCATCACCCGCTGGCTGGCTTCGATGGCGTACGTCACCGTTTCCAGCGCGCCGACCACACGCTGCTGCACGGCGGGGCTTTGCGAGTGGCGGCGGATCCAGTCGAGCTCGAACTTCAGCGCCGTGAGCGAGCCGCCCACGTCGTCGTGGATCTCGCGCGCAATCGCCGCGCGCTCCATCTCGACGCTGGTTTGCAAATGCTGCGCCAGCTCTGACAGCCGCGCCCGCGACAGCTCGAGCTCGCGGTCGGCCAGCTGGCGCGCCTGTAGCGTTTGGCCAGCCTCGATGGCGCGCTCCATCGCCGGGGCCAGGCGCGCGAGGTTGTTCTTCAGGATGTAGTCACTGGCGCCGCTGCGCATGGCCGCAACCGCCGTCTCTTCACCGATCTCGCCCGATACCAGGATGAAGGGCAGCACGCGGCCGCTCTTCGCACACAGGGCACGCACGGTCTCCAGCGCCAGCGCGCCGCTGAAGCCGGGCAGGTTGTAGTCCGAGAGGATCAAGTCCCAAGGCTCGGCCAGTGCCGCCTCGAACTCGGCGCGTGACTCCACACGCCGCGCCTGCACGCGCAAGCCGCTGCGGCTGAGGCAGGCCAGCGCCAGGTCGTGGTCAAGCTCGGAGTCTTCAAGGTGCAGCACGCGCACCGCATGCATCGCATTCAAGCCAGGGCCAGGGCCATTCATGTCGCGAGTATCGCGCAGCCAGCGTGCGCGCCCGGCTGGCTCGGCCCACGTCGGCGTGGCACCACGGCGCGCAAATGCGGCCGGTTTCCCCCCGTCTTCTGCTCCATGTCATGACATGCGATGCCGACAATGAATTCACGAACAAGCACCACGGCGTGGCGGAGCACCGCTGCGACGCTGCAACCACAACGCCATCCACACCTACGCCATGCTTTCACTGCAAACCACGACAGCAGGCTATGGCATGGCCATCCTGGCTGCGGCCGACCTGCAAGATCACTTGCTGGTGGCGGGCAACGACCTCGACAGGCTGCAACGCCTGCTCGACGACGCCAGCAGCGCGCTGATGAGCCACTTTGTCGGCGCCACGCAGTTGATTGAAGACGCTCGGCGCGACCTTGAAGCTGCCGCCAGCGGCGCCGACGGCCAGGCCATCAAAGAAGCGCAGCGCGCCCTGTCTGGCGCCATCGTGGCCCTGCAGTTCCAGGACATGGCCACGCAGCTCATTGCCCACACCACCAAGCGCCTGCGCAGCTGCGCCGACCGTCTGGCCCGCGACGCCATGGGCGACGACGACGAAGACGGCGTGGCCGTGCTCGAAGACGTGCCACTACGCCCCAACCCCGTGACGCAGGACGAGATGGACGCCGGGTCCGTCGACTTGTTCTAGGCCCGCGCGCCCCCTTAATGCCCCCAGGAGATGACGATGCATTCGATTCTTGCCGTTGACGATTCCGCGTCGATGCGACAAATGGTGTCCTTCACGCTGAAAAACGCCGGCTTCAACGTCGTCGAGGCGGTGGACGGTCAAGACGCCTACGAGAAGGCCAACAACGCCGACTTCAACCTGGTGCTGACCGACCAGAACATGCCCGTGCTGGACGGCATCGGGCTGACCAAAAAGCTGCGCGCCAACCCCAAGTTCAAGAGCACGCCGATCCTGATCTTGACCACCGAGTCCAGCGACCAGATGAAGCAAGCCGGGCGTGCCGCAGGCGCCACTGGCTGGCTCGTCAAACCCTTCGACCCGGCCAAGCTGATCGAGGTCATCGGCAAGGTCATTCGCTGAACCGCCCTGCATTCACACGACGACGATTGAGGAGCCCCCCATGGGCGACATGAGCACCGACGCAAGCAGCCAGGCCGCTGGCATCGACCTGAGCCAGTTCTATCAAGTCTTCTTTGAAGAGGCCGGCGAGAACCTGGAGCTGATGGAGCAAAAGCTCCTGAACCTGGACATCGCAGCGGCCGACGACGAAGAGCTCAACGCGATCTTTCGCTGCGCGCACTCGGTCAAGGGCGGTGCGGCCACGTTTGGCTTCAGGGACGTGGCCGAGCTCACGCACGAGATGGAGACGCTGCTGGACAAGCTGCGCCGCCACGAGCTGCAACCCACCGCCGCCATGGTCGACGTGCTGCTGGCCTCGGGCGACGCGCTCAAGGCGCAACTGGCGCGCCACCAAGGCAACGGCGCCGACCCGCTGGACACGCGTGTGCTGCTGGTATCGATACGCAGCATGGCGGCCGGTGAAGACGTTGCGGCACCGGTCGTCGTTGCGCCTGTGGCCGCTGCAGCACCACCGCAGCCCGCCAAAGCCGGTGCGCCAGCCAAGCCTTCGGCGCGCCAACTCGAACTCACCGTGGGCCCGCTCACCGACCCGGCCGACGCCGACAACCTGGTCGAGCTCTTCAAGGAAATCACGGACCTGGGCACCATCGAGCCACTGGACGGCGGCCGCGCGGCCGAGGGCCTGCGCCGCTTCAAGATCGTCACCGCGTCCAGCGACAACGACCTGCTCGACCTCTTCACCTTCCACGTCGCGCGTGAACAGGTGCGGCTGGCACCGCTGGGCGACGGCTACGGCTTTCATGACGGTGCACCTGGCGCGCCGGCTGAAGGCAAGGCAGCCGCCAGCGACCCTGGCTACGGCTTCTTCGCCAACGCTCCGGGCGCACCGAACACACACGCCGCAAGCGCCGACGAAGCTGCAGGCACCGCCGCTGCACCCGGTGCTGCGCGCCCCGCCGCAGCACGCGCCGAGAAAGCCCCGGTCGCGGCCGAATCCAGCACGCTGCGTGTGTCGGTCGAGAAGGTCGACCAGCTCATCAACCTGGTGGGCGAGCTCGTCATCACGCAGGCCATGCTGGCGCAAAACGGCAAGGGCATGGACGCCGGCCTGTACCAGCAGCTGGCCTCGGGCCTGGCCGACCTGGAGCGCAACACGCGCGACCTGCAAGAGGCCGTGATGTCGATCCGCATGATCCCGATGTCGCTGGTCTTCAACCGCTTCCCGCGCATGCTGCGCGACCTGGCCAGCAAGCTCGGCAAGAAGGTCGAGCTGGTGACGCAGGGCGAATCGACCGAGCTCGACAAAGGCCTGGTCGAGAAGATCACAGACCCGCTCACGCACCTGGTGCGCAACAGCTGCGACCACGGCATCGAATCGATTGCCGAGCGTCTGGCCAAAGGCAAGACCGAGCACGGCACCATCACCTTGGTGGCCAGCCACCAGGGCGGCAGCATCGTCATTGAAGTGCGTGACGACGGCAAAGGCCTGAGCCGCGGCAAGCTGCTGAGCAAAGCGCGCGAGCGTGGCATCGACGCGCCCGACACCATGAGCGACGCCGACTGCTGGAGCCTGATCTTCGCGCCGGGATTCTCCACCGCCGAAGTGGTGACCGACGTCTCCGGCCGCGGTGTGGGCATGGACGTGGTGAAGAAGAACATCACCGCGCTGGGCGGCACGGTGGAAATCGACTCGGCCGAAGGCTACGGCATGACCGTGCGTGTGCGCTTACCTTTGACCTTAGCCATCATGGACGGCATGAGTGTGGGTGTGGGCGGCGAGTGCTACATCCTGCCGCTGGGCAGCGTGGTCGAGTCCTTCCAGGTGCGCGACGGCCTCATCAAGACCATCGGCGGCAGCGGCCGCGTGGTGGAAGTTCGCGACGAGTACATGCCCGTGCTGGACCTGCAACAGGTCTTTGACGTGCCACGATTTGACTTCGAGAAGTCCAGCAACATCATGGTCGTGGTCGAAGCCGAAGGCGGCCGCGTGGCCCTGCTCGTCGACGAGTTGTTGGGCCAGCAGCAGGTGGTGGTGAAGAACCTCGAATCCAACTACCGCAAGGTCGACGACGTCTCGGGCGCGACCATCATGGGTGATGGTCGCGTGGCCTTGATCCTCGACGTGGGCTCGCTCATGCGGCGTTCACGCCACTAAGCCGGTGCCCATGCCATGCCTGCCCGCCAGTGCTGCGTTTGAGTTTGGCGCAGCGTGGCCGATATCCCCACGATGAAGCCCCCAACGGCAACTCGCGCCAGACAAAGCCTCGCACCCGCGTGAGCCCAGCAACCTACCGCCACCCCCTCTTCCAGGAGCACCCATGGACATGATCACCGAAGCCACCGTTGTGGCCAGACACGAGGCCGTTCGCCAAGGCGCTAAGGCAGGCGTGCAGGGCAAGCTGGCCACCGCGCAGGGTGGTGAATTCCTTACCTTCCGCCTGGGCGCCGAGGAGTACGGCATCGACATCCTGCGCGTGCAGGAAATCCGCTCCTACGAAGCGCCCACACGCATCGCCAACGCGCCCGCGTTCATCAAGGGTGTGGTCAACCTGCGCGGCGTCATCGTGCCGATCATTGACTTGCGCCTGAAGCTCAGCTGCGACAGCGCCGAATACAACGACTTCACCGTCGTCATCGTGCTCAACGTGCGTGGCCGCGTCATTGGCGCGGTGGTCGACTCGGTGTCCGATGTGCTGGCGCTCAAGCGCGAGGAGATCAAGGCCGCGCCCGACCTGGCCAGCAGCGTGGACAGCAGCTTCATCACCGGCATCGGCAGCGTCAAGCATGCCGACAAGGAGGGTGGTGCCGAACGCATGCTGATCTTGATGGACATCGAAGGCCTGCTCAGCAGCGCCGAACTTGGCCTTATCGGCCCCAACTGACCCGTCCTAAGCGACCCCACCCGACCGGAGATCCTCATGAAGACGCAACACCTCGTGCTCACCATCCTGGCCACGGCCATGTGCCTGTCCGTGCCACTAGCCCACGCCAACGAGCCGACCAAGGAAGACGCCGTGGCCATGGTCAAGAAAGGAGTGACCTTCATCAAGACCAACGGCATTGAAAAGGGCTACGCCGAGATCACCAACAAGAAGGGCCAGTTCATCAACGGTGAGCTCTATCTCGTGGTCTACGGCCTGGACGGCAAGTGCCTGGCGCATGGCGGCAACGAAAAGCAGGTCGGCCGCGACCTCATCGAGCTGACTGACATCGACGGCAAGCCTTTCGTTAAGGAGCGTGTCTCGCTGGTCAAGTCCAAGCCCACGGGGGTGTGGCAAGAGTACAAGTTCACCAACCCGGTGAACAAGAAGATCGAGCCCAAGGTGATGTACTGCGAGAAGCTCAATGACACCGCCGTTTGCGGCGGCGTCTACCCCTGAACATGGCGGCGTGGCAGCGCCCAATTGCTGCGCCCATCGGCTGACCTTGACTGAGCGCACATGAAACTAGCCACCCGACTTCTCCTTGCCCCCTTGCTCGCCGCCAGCGTGGCGCTCGCCGCCGGTGGTGTCTACGGTGCACTCACGCTGCGCGCCTCGGCCGAGGCCCGCGCTGCTTTTGCCAACGACGTCAGCGACTTCAAGGCTGCGGTGCATGTGCAGGAGACGATGGGCGCGGTGCACGCCAGCGTCTATCGCACGATGGCCATCCTCAATTCCTTGGACGACAGCAAGGTCAGCGCCTACCTGAAATCGGCCACCCAGCAACTTACCGAGGTGCAGCGAGAGGCTGTCGGCATCGTCGGCACCGGCGGCCGCGACACTGCGCTCGCCGTTGCGGTCGCCGCCACCACGCCGCTGTTTGAGCGCTACCAAAAGAGCATCGGCAAGGCCATCGAGATGGGCTCGGTCGACCCGAACATGGGCGTGGCTGCGATGAACGCCGCCGAAAAGAACCACGTCGAGCTGAGCGCGGCCTTGGGCAAAGTCGTGGCACGCATTGCCAAGGCCAATGAAGAGCACAGCGCCGCGTCCAGCGCGTTCGAAATGCGCCTTGCGCTGTGGCTGGGTGCCCTGGGCCTGCTGGCTACCGCCGCCGCGCTGGGCTGGGCCTGGGTCGCACAGCGCCGCCTGGTCGCCGAAATCAACCAGGCTGTGCAACTCAGCGAGCAGGTCGCCAGCGGCAACCTCACGTCCGAGCTGAGCAGCTCGCGGCGCGACGAGATCGGCGACCTCGTGCGCTCGCTGGCAAGCATGGTCAAGCAACTGCGCGGCTCGCTGCACACCGTGCGCGCGGCCACTGGCAACATCGCGGGTGCCTCGGTGGAGATTGCCAGTGGCAACCTCGATCTGAGCCAACGCACCGAACAAACCGCCGCCAGCCTGCAGGAGACGGCGGGCTCGATGAGCCAGCTCACCATTGCGGTGCGGCAAAGCGCCGACGCGGCCGCGCAGGCCGATCAGTTGGCCTCGTCCGCTGCCGAAGTGGCGCAGCGCGGTGGCAAGGTGGTGGCCGAAGTCGTGACCACCATGCAAGCCATCAACACCAGCTCGAAGAAGATCGCCGACATCATCGGCACCATCGACGGCATCGCCTTTCAGACCAACATCCTGGCGCTGAACGCGGCCGTCGAGGCGGCGCGTGCGGGCGAACAAGGCCGCGGCTTTGCCGTCGTCGCCAGCGAGGTGCGCAGCCTGGCCGGCCGCTCGGCCGAGGCCGCGCGCGAGATCAAGGCCTTGATCGGCAGTTCGGTCGAGAAGGTGGAGTCGGGCACACGCCTGGTCGGCGACGCTGGTGCGACCATGACCGAGATCGTGGCCAGTGTGCAGCGCGTGTCCGACATCATCGGCGAGATCAGCGCGGCCGCAGGCGAGCAAAGCGCGGGCATCCACAAGGTCAACCAGGCGGTGAGCGAGCTCGACCGCATGACACAGCAAAACGCCGCACTGGTGGAAGAGTCTGCGGCGGCCGCCGAGAGCCTGAAGGCACAAGCCGTGACCTTGGGCGAGGTGGTGGGCAAGTTTGAGCTTGGCGGCGAGGCCAGCCGCACGGCTGCCCACGCCCCAGTTCGCGACAAGCACGTGGCCGCGCCCGCGCCACGCGCCCTGGCCAGCGCCACCGTGGCGAAGGTGCAGGCGCAATCCAAAAAAGCCGCCGCAAGCACGGCCAAGCCTGCCAAGGCGGCTGTGTCGGCCACCGCCACACTCGCGGCGAACACGGCCGTGGACAACACGACTGGCGGGGGTGGCGACGGCGACTGGACCAGTTTTTAGTCCCGCAAGAGCGCCGATCGCAGCGGCAACGCGTTCGCGTCCTTCTCATTCCGCGCCATCCCGGCATCCAGCCGGCGACACCGAGAATGCGAATATGACCGAGATCCTCCGACTGGCCACCCTGGCCCTGGCCCTGTCATCGCTGTGCGTACACGCCGGCCGCCCCCTTGCCACCGAAGACGCGGGCGTGCTTGAGCCTGGCGGCTGCGAATGGGAGTCCTTCACCGCACGCAACCACGAGCGCAGCAGCGCGAGCCTGCGCACGCTGTCAACACAAGTTGGCTGTGGTGTCGGCGCGAGCAGCCAGCTGGCGCTGGCCATCGCGCGCCAGTGGGGTGGCAGCAGCCACAGCAACGCCCTGACACTGGGCGGCAAGACCGGCCTGATCGAACGCAAGGACGACGGCGCCGGCGTCACCTTGGCCTGGAGCCTGGCGGCGGGGAAACAAACCGGTACCGCCTTGCGCCACGAACACACGGCGCTCAATCTCGTCGTTAGCAAGGAGCTCACCAAAGAGCTCACGGGACATGCCAACCTGGGTGCGGCACACAGCAAGAGCGCCGCGCAATCTGCCGTCACCTGGAACCTGGCTGGCGAGTACGCGCTGGGCAACGGCCTGGACGTGACGGGCGAGTTCTACGGCGAACAGCACAACAAGCCCTGGCTGGGCACGGGCCTGCGCTGGGCAGTCACCGAGAAGTTCAACCTCGACGCGTCGTACGCGCGTCAGTCCGGTGCGGCCCAGGCCCGGCTGTTCACG
>JANMMH010000408.1:0-4793 GCA_031373055.1 Rubrivivax sp.
GCGATCTCGGGCTTGATGCGCTTCAAGCATGCCAGCGGGCCCGAGACATCCTTGCCCACGACGCCGGTGGTGAGGTTGATGATGACGCCTGGGCAGGCCTCGCGGATGGCGCCCACGACAGCCTCGGCGACATCCGGGTCCCAGCTCGGCATGTGGCCAAAGCCTTCTTCCTGCGAGCGCAGGTGCACATGCATGATGCTGGCGCCGGCGTTGAAGGCGTCGCGCGCTTCGGCGGCCATTTGCGCCGGCGTCACCGGCACCGGGTGTTGCTTGGGGTTGGTCAGCACGCCGGTCAAGGCGCAGGTGATGATGGCGGGTTCACTCATGGTGCTAACTCCAATTCAACGATGACAGCGCCGGTGGCGACCGACTGGCCTTGCGTCACGTGCACGGCACGCACCGTGCCTGCGGCCGCAGCGTGGACCCACATTTCCATCTTCATGGCTTCGACGCAGACCAGCGGCTGGCCAAGCACCACGCTCTGCCCGACGCTGACCGACACCTGCGCCACGACACCAGCCACGGGCGAGCGTGCGCGCGAGGGGTCGGCGTGGCTGTCGCGCCTCGGCAGGGGTGAAGGCTCGTAGAAGCTGAAGACGGCGCCTTCGCGTGCGATGTGCACCGTGCGGCCGCCCTGCACGGCCAGTGCGCGGCGGCAGATACCGTCGGCGGTAAAGCGCAGCTCGTGGGTGCCGTGAGCGTCGTGCGCGTCAATGCGCAGCTCGCTGTCGGGTGCGCGTAGCGTGCGCGTTAGCCCGTTGCACGTCAGCGTGAGGTCGAAGCTGGCCACGCTCGCCGGCCGCGCAGCAGCTGGCCCGGCCAAGAGTGCGGCAGCGAGCGTCCAGCTCAGCTCGTCGGGCTGCCGTGCCTGCGACGGGCCTTCATGCGCCGCCGCCCATTCGTCCAGCAGCGTGGTGTGCATGGTTGCCGCCGCAAAACGCGGGTGCTGCACCAGGTCACGCAGGTAGCGGCCGTTGTTGACCAGGCCCATCAGCGGCGCGTCTTCCAGCGCGGCGGCCAGGCGGCGCGTGGCGTCCGCGCGGTCGCGCCCGTGCACGATGATCTTGGCCACCATGGCGTCGTAGTACGGCGAGACCTCGCCACCTTCGCTGATGCCGTGGTCGATGCGCACGCCGGCATGCAGCGCAGCGTCTGGCCGCCAATGCAGCACACGCCCAGTCTGCGGCTTGAAGCCGTCGTAGGGGTCTTCGGCGTACAGCCGCGCCTGGATGGCGTGGCCGGTGAAGGTGATGTCGGCTTGCGCCAGCGGCAGCGCCTCGCCTTGCGCCACACGCAATTGCCACTCGACGAAATCCAACCCGGTAATGCATTCCGTCACCGTGTGCTCGACCTGCAAGCGCGTGTTCATCTCCAAGAAGTAATGCGCCCCTAGAGCGTCGACGATGAACTCGACCGTGCCCGCGCCGACATAGCCCACAGCCAACGCTGCGGCCACGGCGTCGCGGCCCATGGTCTCGCGCATGGCGGCACCCACGATGGGCGAGGGCGCTTCTTCAATCACCTTCTGCCGCCGCCGTTGCGCCGTGCAGTCGCGCTCGCCCAGGTGCACGGCGTTCCCGTGACTGTCGGCAAAGACCTGCACCTCGATGTGGCGGCCTTGTTCGATCAAACGCTCGAGCATCAGCGTGCCGTCACCAAAGCTGCTGGTGGCTTCGCGCCGCGCGCCGACCAGCGCTTCGGGCAGCTCGGTCATGTCGCGCACCAGGCGCATGCCACGGCCACCGCCGCCAGACACCGCCTTCACCAGCAGCGGGGGTTCCAGTGCATGTGCTTGTGACGTTAGCGATTCGTCGCTTTGGTCGTCGCCAAGGTAGCCGGGCACGCAAGGCACGCCAGCAGCAAGCATGCGGCGCTTGGCTTGTGCCTTGTCGCCCATGGCGGTGATGGCGCTGGCCGGCGGGCCGATGAACACGAGGCCCGCCTCAGTACAGGCCTGGGCGAATTCGGCGCGCTCCGACAGGAAGCCGTAGCCAGGGTGGATGGCGTCGGCACCGGTGGCTTTGGCGGCGGCCAGCACGGCGGCAATGTTCAGGTAGGACGCGGCGGCCGGTGAAGGGCCGATGTGCACCGCCTCATCGGCCTGCATCACGTGCGGCGCGTTGCCGTCGGCGTCGCTGAACACGGCCACCGTGCGGTAGCCCAGCGTTCGCGCGGTGCGAATGACGCGGCACGCTATCTCCCCGCGGTTGGCGATGAGGATTTTGTGAAAGCTCACTGCGGCACCCAGCTCGGCTTGCGCTTTTGCAGGAAGGCGGTGGTGCCTTCGGTGCCTTCCGGGCCAAGGGCTGCGGCTGAGAAGATTTCTGCGGCTTCTTGCACCAGCGACGCCGGCGTTTGGAAGCGCGCTTTAGCCATCAGCGCCTTCGTGGCCGCGATGGCGCCGGGCGCGCAGGCGAGGATGTCGGCGAGCACACGCGCGAGCGTGGCATCAAGCGTGTCGGCCGCTGGCGCTTCATGCACAAGACCCAAGGCCAAAGCCTGCACCGCGTCGATGCGCGCGCCGCTCACGGCCAGTCGTTTAGCTTGCGAATAGCCAAGGCGCTCCACCAGAAACGGCGCGATCTGCGCCGGCACGACACCCAGCGCTGTCTCAGGAAGTCGAAAGTTAGCGCTCGGCGCGGCAATCGCCACGTCAGCCACGCAGGCCAGGCCGAAGCCTCCGCCCATCACCGTGCCTTCGAGCACGGCCACGGTGGCGATGCCGGTGCCCGCATAGGCGACGCAGAGCTCGCCGAATGCAGCGTTGGTGTCGACCAGCGCACGCGGGTCGGCGGCGAGTTTCATGCGCGCACCGGCCATGTCTTTGAGGTCGGCACCGGCGCAGAAGTGGCCCCCCGCGCCGCGCAGCACGATGACACGCGTGTCGTCGGCCATCTGCGCTTGCTCAAGCACAGCGCGCAGCTCGCGCACCATCGTCATGGACATGGCGTTGCGGGACTCGGGGCGGTTGAGCGTGATGTGCAGCACCGCGCCCTCGCGGCGCAGGTCGAGCGTGCTCATTGCGGCCAGTTCGATGCTCAAAGCGACCGCCCCGGCAACGTCCCCTCCAACTTGCAAATGATTCCGAGCATCACCTCATCCGCGCCACCGCCGATGGAGATCAAACGCCCATCACGAAACGACTGCGAAATCGGGTTGTCGGCGGTGAACCCCATGCCGCCCCAATACTGCAAACAGGCGTCCGACAACTCACGCGAGAGCCGCCCGCATTTGAGCTTGGCCATCGACGCAAGCTTGGTCACGTCTTTGCCGCTGATGTACATCTCCACCGCGCGGTAGGTCAGCGCACGCAGCGCTTCGACCTCGGTGCGCAGCTCGGCCAGGCGAAAGTGCACCACCTGGTTGTCGAGAATGCTCTTGCCGAAAGCCTTGCGCTGGCGCGTGTACTCGATGGTCTGGTCGATCATGCGGTCAAGGCTGCGCAGCGAGCCCGCCGCGCCATACAGGCGCTCTTCTTGAAACTGCAACATTTGCAGCGTGAAGCCCACACCTTCCTGCCCGATCAAGTTGCGCTTGGGCACACGCACGTTGTCGAAGAAGAGCTGCGCCGTATCGCTGGAATGCATGCCGATCTTGTGGATCTTCTGTTTGCTGATGCCGGGCGCATCCATCGGCACGACGATCAGGCTCTTGTTCTTGTGCGAGGGCTTGCCGCCCGCGCCTTCGCTGGTGTTGGCCAGCAGGCAGCACCAGTCGGCCTGCAAGCCGTTGGTGATCCACATCTTGCTGCCGTTGATAACGTAATCACCACCGTCAACTCGTGCGTTAGTCTTGATGGCCGCCACGTCCGAGCCGCCGCTGGCTTCGCTCACGCCGAGGCAGGCGACGTAGTCACCGGCAATGGTCGGCGCCAGGAACTCCTTGCGCAACTCGTCGCTGCCGAAGCGCGCCAGCGCCGGCGTGGCCATGTCGGTCTGCACGCCTATGGCCATGGGCACGCCGCCGCAGTTGCATTGGCCTAAAGCCTCGGCCATGACCATCGAGTAGCTGAAGTCCAGCCCCATGCCGCCGAACTCTTCCGGGTACTTCAAACCCAGCAGGCCCAGCTTGCCGAGCTTCTTGAAGACTTCGTGCGCCGGGAACTGCGCCTTGGCTTCCCACTCGGCGACGTATGGGTTGATCTCCTTGTCGCAGAACTTGACGATGGTGTCTTCGATCTGGCGGTGTTCGGCGGTGAACTGCATGTCAACTCCGTTGGAATATTAGAAACGCGCCACGCCGAAGGTGTTGGCGCGCAGTGTGCGGCGCGCGGCCTCGGCGCTGATGCGCAGGCACAGGCCGAGCAGGCGGCGCGTGTCGCGCGGGTCGATGATGCCGTCGTCCCACAGGCGCGCGGTGCCAAAGAGGGCGGCGCTTTCGGCGTCGAGGCGCTGGCGCAGCTGCTCGCTCATGGCCGCCAGTGCTTCGTCGTTCGCCGGCAGGCCCATCTTCTCGAGCTTGTTGCGGTTGACGATGTCCATCACCTTCGCCGCCTGCGCGCCGCCCATCACCGCGGTGCGCGCGCTGGGCCAGCTGAAGATGAAACGTGGGTCGAAACCGCGCCCGCACATGCCGTAGTTGCCGGCGCCGAAGCTGCCGCCGAGCACGACGGTGAACTTGGGCACACGCGCGTTGGCCACGGCCTGGATCATCTTGCTGCCATGTTTGATGGCGCCGGCCTGCTCGGCCGCCTTGCCCACCATGTAGCCAGTGGTGTTCTGCAGGAAGACGAGTGGCGTGCCACTCTGGTCGCACAGCTGGATGAACTGCGCCGCCTTGGTCGAACCCTGAGG